>NZ_CAWUDP010000019.1:0-126940 GCF_963920835.1 Scytonema sp. PCC 10023 | reverse complement strand
CCGCCAGCGTTCATCCTGAGCCAGGATCAAACTCTCCGTTTTGATTCCTTGTACACGAGTAAATATCACTTGTGTACGCTCATCTGTTAGCTGATTTTTTTAACCCTCAGCTTCGGTTTTTATTGTTTACTACCGCAACGCTTAAGGTGTATACTAGCTTTCAAAACTATAAAATTTTCAAGGTCCTGAGCCTTTGGCTTTGCCGTTGTTTCGGCGTCCGCTCTTCAGGCACTTATTTAATATATCCACCCACTCCTGGATTGTCAACTCCTTTTTCAAAATTTTTCCAAAAAAAGTTGAAAGATTCCTGAAAGCCCTACGTTGTAAAGACTTTAGGGTATAGTAATTTCTGAAACTCGTGAAGGAAGCAATAAAGCTGTGAGCAATTTTGGTGTTTTGCCGCCAAGGCTTGTCATAGACCCACTGTTGCGTGATTGGTTGTTGGAGGATATTGGTCGGGGCGATCGCACAACAGGTGCTCTAATAAGTCAAGAAGTAGGACAAGCGAAGTGGCTTGCGAAAGCGCCTGGGGTCATAGCGGGTTTACCAGTCGCGGCAAGGGTATTTCAGCTTTTGAATGAAAAAGTCAGCTTTGTGGCTGTTGTGGGTGAGGGGAGTTCTTGTCAGCCGGGAGAAGTGGTAGCTGAAATGGATGGTTCATTGGATGCACTACTAACGGGAGAAAGGGTTGCTCTGAATATAGTTATGCGTCTAAGTGGCATTGCCACCCTAACTAGGAAATATGTAGAGCAAATTGCTGAGTTACCCACAAAACTAGTGGATACGCGCAAAACCACACCAGGGCTGAGACTATTGGAAAAGTACGCAACTACTGTGGGAGGAGCGGTAAATCACCGAATGGGGCTGGATGATGCAGTCATGATTAAAGACAATCACATTGCCGCTGCTGGAGGAATTGGCAAAGCAATTTCCCGCATTCGCCAATATATTCCTTATCCGTTAACGATTGAAGTAGAAACGGAAAGTTTACACGAGGTGGAGGAAGCTTTGCAGCATAAGGCTGACATTATTATGTTGGACAATATGCCTCTTGACATGATGCATCAAGCGGTGCAGATGATTCGACAGCATGATAGTCGGGTTAAAATCGAAGCCTCTGGCAATATTACTTTAGAAACTATCCGTGCAGTTGCCGAGACAGGAGTAGACTATATTTCTAGTAGTGCGCCAATTACTCAATCCTCTTGGTTGGATTTAAGTATGAGGATTCGACGGTAACAATATTAAAGTATTCTGAAGTTGATTCACACTGCTTGTGAGCGATAAAGCATGCTCAGAGAAATCGACAACAATATTTGGGTTGCAGAACAACCGTTAAAGTATTGGGGACTTGAGGTTGGTACGCGGATGACAGTTATTCGCCTAACAAGCGGCGAATTAATAGTTATTTCCCCAATTCAGTCTGACAAAACTACTATTGAACAACTCAATGAAATTGGTAACGTTGCTTATATTATTGCGCCAAATCTATATCACCATCTTTTTGTATATGACTTGAAGTCCATTTACAAAAAAGCGCAGCTTTGGGTTGTACCAGGTTTAGTTTCTAAAAGACCCGAACTCTCTTTTGATAAAGTGATAACTCATAAAGAAGGTAGCATTCAGGAACAAGTTGATTATTTATTGTTTGACGGGTTTAAAGTTCTTGATTTAAGTGGAACATCAATAGTTAATGAGTTTGTCTTCTTCCATCAGAAAAGCCGGACTTTGATATTGACCGATATAGCCTTTCATTTTGATGAAACCTTTTCTTTAAAAACGCGGTTTGCAGCCCAGATTTTGGGGTCATACAAGGTATTGAGCCCATCACGCTTAGACAAATTAGCTACAACCGATAAAGAAAAGGTAAAAAAATCCGTTGAGAAGATACTTGGTTGGGACTTTGATCGAATCATTATGGCTCACGGTACCATTATTGAAACAAATGGAAAGCAAAAACTCAAACAAGGGTATGAATGGGTTTTTGAGAAGACCACTTTGAGCAAAAAAAGTTAATATGTCAATGGATGCAGCGTAATATTGTATTGCGATATATTGGCAGTGAATGGATGATAAGTAGATAAAATAACCTTAATTATAGAAAAACCAATAAACATGAAAGCTACACAAGAAGAACTAAAAGTTAAATTGCAAGAGGCTTTGGGCGCAGCTTTTGGCACAGAATATGCTGGAGTAGACCCAATTTTAGTTTCAGCTAGCAATCCTAAATTTGGTGATTATCAAGCAAATGTTGCTTTACCTTTAGCAAAGCAGTTGGGACAGCAACCAAGGGCGATCGCACAACAAATCGTTGACAAACTTGATGTATCAGACATTTGCAAACCGCCAGAAGTGGCTGGTCCTGGTTTTATCAATTTGAAGCTGAAAACAGAATATTTAGAAGCACAACTCAAAGCAATTCAGGGAGATTCAAGGTTAGGAATAGCACTAACTAAAAATCCCAAGCGGGTGATTGTAGATTACCCTAGCCCGAATATTGCCAAAGAAATGCACGTAGGGCATTTGCGTCCAGCAGTCATTGGAGATTGCCTTTCCCGAATTGTAGAATTTGTTGGTCATGAAGTCCAGCGGATTAGTCATGTGGGTGATTGGGGAACGCCGTTTGGAATGCTTATCGCCTACCTAGAAGAAGCATATCCAGAAGCGTTGACTACCACTGAGACTTTAAATTTAGGTGACTTGTCTTCATTTTATCGTGAGGCAAAGAAACGGTTTGATGCAGATAAGCAATTTCAGGAAGCAGCTCGTCTAGCTGTGGTAAAACTACAAGCAGGGGATGAAAAAACACTGCTGGCATGGAAGATAGTTTGTCAACTTTCCAGTAGAGCATATCAAGTTATTTACGATTTGCTGGGGATTGCTCCTTTTATTGAACGGGGTGAGTCATTTTATAATGCTTTGCTTCCTGAAGTGGTTGAGGAATTGGATAAAAAAGGTCTGTTAGTAGAAAATCAGGGGGCAAAATGTGTCTTCCTTGAAGGCTTTACTAACAGGGAGGGTGAACCTTTACCCCTAATTGTTAAAAAGTCAGATGGAGGCTATAACTACGCCGCTACAGATTTAGCAGCAATCCGCTACAGGGTTCAAGTAGATAAGGTGCAACGGGTGATTTACCCAGTTGGTGCAGAACAGAAAAATCACTTTACCCAAATTTTTCAGGTAGGAAGAAAGGCTGGTTGGATTACGGACGATGTAGAATTTGTTCACGCTCCCTTTGGTTTGGTGCTGAGTGAAGATGGTCAAAAGCTGAAAACTCGTTCTGGGGAAGCTGTGCTGTTACGGGAATTGTTGAATGGTGCGATCGCCCATGCTCGTGCAGACATAGAAAACAGAATAAAAGAAGAAGAGCGCTCTGAAACTGAAGAGTTCATCAGCAATGTTGCCCAGATCATTGGCATCAGTGCGGTGAAATACGCTGATTTAAGCCAAAACCGCACCAGCGACTACATCTTTAGCTACGAAAAGATGCTAGCACTTAAGGGCAACACAGCGCCGTATATGCTCTATGCTTATGTTAGAACTCAGGGCATTAGTCGTGAAGGTAACATTGACTATAAAAAGCTAGGAGCAGATGCCAAAATTATCCTGCGGGAAGAAACAGAATTAACGCTGGCAAAGCATTTATTACAACTGGATGAAGTTATTAGTGAAGTTGAAAAAGATTTGCTGCCAAATCGCTTGTGTGAGTATTTGTATCAACTAAGCGATAAATTTAACAAGTTCTACGAAAATTGCCCTGTTCTCAAAGCTGAGGAACCTGCGCGAACATCGCGGCTGGTGCTGTGTGATTTAACAGCTAGAACTCTAAAGCTGGGACTCTCGTTGTTGGGAATTGGAGTTTTAGAGAGAATGTAGAAAGCAATATCTTTCTTCGTGTCCTTTGCGCCTTTATAGTTTGAAATTATGAAGGTGCGTAGACGCAAAGTACAACTTCTTGGGAGGCGATCGCAAATGGTACGGACACCATCTAAGCCACTGACTTTGGAAGAGTTTCTCAAGCTACCGGAAACCACACCTGCTAGCGAGTATACTGATGGTCAAATTATTCAAAAGCCAATGCGAGCTTGGTTCAATCCAACCAACAGGAGAGCGATTGCCCAAGGGGCAGTGGCAAAGCCAATCGCACTCTTGTGTCTGGAAATATAATCAAACTTATACTACATTAACTAGACAAATGTAGTATAAGTAGTAAGTTATGGAAGTTAATCAAGTTAGAGATTTTGCTGATCGTGTTAAAAAATTTTACTACTATAAAGCTTTGCTTTGTGAAAGGTTGATGGGTGGAAAGGCAGGCATTGAAGGGGATCTCATAGCGATGCCACCAGAGGATTATAACCCTTTTGACAATTTGTACACTGATTCTTACATTATAGGTTGTGCAGCTTTGGATGCTTTATCGTCTACATGGCAGGCACTCAACCCAGCAATAAAAGCGATAACCTGCAACCAAACCAGCAACCAAAAGCGGTTTGTCTCTTTTTTACTTCACCTGAAGGTAGATCAGGATTTGGAGCGTGTAAGCACTCCTTTCCTTAATTACTTCTTAGAAAGACAGGATATTGAAGGACCTTTCAGACAAGAAATGAAGAATAGATGGATAAACAACAGATGTGAACGTGAATCCCATAGGGTGTACTGTGATCCCATAATTGATGAAATCAAGGTTGTGTATGAAAATTGTCACCAACACAGCCCAATTGAACCTTATTTAACTATCGAGAATATAGACACTGAACTTGCAAAGTTTACATACGCTGCGCTTATCTATAAGTTCTATCGATGTTCATTTGTTCATGAGTTCAGAGCTTCTCAGTATGCTGCTTTTTTCAACAAAGGGAAACAAATCTCCGTGAGAGAGTTTGCCACTGAGAGAATACATTCCGAGAAAGTGATAACACGTGATGAGGTTAAGCCTCAGTTAGATGTTGGTATTGGTGTATTAACAGAAAGTATTAGGAAAGGTGCAGATGCTGTTCATGATTTGATATTAAAAACACAATGCACAGATATTCCATACGGCTCTAGTGATGAGATTAAAGTAAAAACAAAAACAAAAACAAAAACAAAGTAGTCATATTGCTGCATCTACAATTTTGCAAATTTCACATCGCCCTTATGAACGCAAATCATACCTTACCCAACTACATTAATGGTCAGTGGTGTACATCTAGCGCTACAGAATACTTGGATGTTATCAACCCAGCGACAACAGAGGTACTGGCTAAAGTCCCTCTATCACCAGCATCTGAGATCAACCAAGCTGCTGAAACTGCAGCAGAAGCTTTTGTGAGTTGGCGACGCACTCCACCCACGGAACGAGTGCAGTATCTATTTAAACTTAAAAATCTGTTAGAAGAGCATTTAGAGGATTTGGCTCGCACAATCACGCTGGAATGTGGTAAGACTTTGGCAGAGTCCACAGGTGAGATGCGCCGCGCCATTGAAAATGTGGAAGTTGCCTGCGGTATTCCGATGATGATGCAGGGAACTATCTTGGAAGATGTTGCCAAGGGTATTGATGAAATGATGATTCGGCAACCTTTGGGAGTTGCTGCGGCGATCGCCCCGTTTAATTTTCCAGGGATGATTCCCTTTTGGTTCATGCCTTATGCCCTTGCTTGTGGCAACACATACATCGTCAAGCCTTCGGAAAAAGTACCACTGACAATGCAAAAAGTGTTCCAGTTACTAGAAAAGACTGGATTGCCCAAAGGTGTGATTAATTTAGTCAATGGTGCGAAAGAAGCTGTAGATGCAATTTTAGATCATCCACAAATTCGAGCGATTAGCTTTGTTGGCTCTACACCAGTTGCTAAATATATATATAGTAGGGCAGCGGCAAATGGCAAACGTGTCCAATGCCAAGGCGGTGCGAAAAATCCGCTGATTGTTTTGCCAGATGCAGATTTTGAAATGACGACACGCATTGCTGCTGATAGTGCTTTCGGTTGTGCTGGGCAACGTTGTCTTGCTGCTTCAATAGCTGTGACTGTGGGAGAAGCACGTCGGACGTTTACAGAAGCTATTGCTGAGACTGCCAAAAAGCGGGTTGTCGGTAATGGTTTAGATCAAAATGTAGAAATGGGACCTGTCATTACAACCGAGAGTAAGACACGAATTGAGGGTTTAATTCAAAAAGGGGCAGATGAAGGGGCGACGGTGTTGGTAGATGGGCGACATCCTAATATATCTGGTTATGAAAAAGGTCATTTTATCCGTCCCACGATTTTGCAAAATGTTGATCCAGCAGGTGAAATCGCCAGTACAGAGATTTTTGGTCCAGTGCTAAGTTTGATACATTTAGATACTATTGATCAGGCGATCGCCTTAGTCAACAGCGGTCAATACGGCAATATGGCTTGTTTGTTCACCAACAGTGGCGCTGCTGCGCGTAAGTTCCGCTACGAAGCTGAGGCTGGTAATATTGGCATCAATATCGGTGTTGCTGCACCGATGGCATTTTTCCCATTTAGCGGTTGGAAAGAAAGCTTTTTTGGTGATTTACACGGTCAAAGCAATCACGCGGTAGAGTTTTTTACCCAAACTAAAGTCGTAGTAGAACGCTGGCCCAAGGATTGGTCACGTCAATTTTAAATCTTAGATTTGAATATTACACCAGTAAGCGGAACCGTCCCGCTTTCTGTCAATTAACCCTCTCTCAAATAACTCTCGTCGCAACAGTGCGGGATCGCCAAAGGTGTGGTACTGATTCAGCAGTGCATTCACCTCTTTTTCTGTGTAAATGACATCGACCTCAAACTTTGACGCTAAATACTCCAACACCAATTTTTGAAACTTTCCCTTGTTGCGCTTTGAGGGCCATTCTTTCACACGTCCCAGTTCATCCAGATAGCTTTTGAGTTCGTCTAGGTAATTATCCATACTTGGCTTTAGTGCTATGTAAACTAGGCTATAAAGAAACATTAAGACAAATGACCAGTTTGCATCGTTTTTTGGAAAACCGACTCAACCCAATGCTTAAACTAGGCACTTAATCAAGGATAATTTCGTCACTATAAGTCATACTGGACAAACCTCGGTTAACAGCAGTCAGCATACGACGGGCAAACTGCTGCAAATACTTCTTGGAAATTCAGCAGCAGTAAATTCTGTTGCTATCTATCTACGTAGTCTTTTTTTTTCGTGGTCGTTCAGATAAAAAAATTACAATGTTGCACGAAGTGAAGGAGTAGAACGTGAAAAATGCGTTTATTGCGAAAACACTGTTCGCATCACTAAGTTTGTTAACTTTACTTACCCCACAAAATGCTCATGCTCAAATAGTACCGCAACCTTGGGTGTCAGTTGGTAGTCAAGAAGGTGATGTTACCTATTCTGTAGGTGCTAGAGCTTTAAATTTGGGAGCAGAGTTAGGATTTGGTCCTGACGGTGCTGTCGGTGTAGATGTACTAAGATTTATTAGTTTGCCCGTAATTTCACCATATGTGGGACTGGGATACTATTCAGCAGATAAAGGTGTTGCCTTTTCCGGCGGGGTTCAAGTAGGCGCTAGCGATAACGTTTTCGTTGGTGTTGGTTATAATTCTGTTCGAGGAATTAACGGACAACTGGGTGTAAGATTCTAATTTTTCTCTGTATACACCTGTTCTTAAGGTGTGTGGAATTTAGTATTCCACACAACTTACTGGTGTGTTTGCACTATTCCTAGTATTTCCATACCAGCTAGGATACCGCCGAGTAATATCCAAGTACCGTCAAAGCCAACATTGATCCGATGGGTGTTCTCTCGATGCGCCAGAATAAATAACTCTGTGTGAGTCGCTTCTTGAGTTGCCCGTTCCTGAAAGCGGTTGTTAGCATTTACCAAAGCTTTGACACTCCCACGGCTGTCAGGAACGATTAACAGTAAGAATAAAACCAGCTTTTTTATAACTCAAGACCCCAAAACTAGGCATAATGTTGGTATTTAAGTAGATTTTAATGCTACTTGAGCGATCGCCTCACTTGCTTAGATCCAGGGATAGCTTGTGGATTCAAACTCACCTCATCTCATCCTAACCCTAGCTAGTAGTAGCGCATCTAGGCTAAAATTGTGAAGAATCCAAAGTCTAAAAAGTTTATTTTTACTGGCTTTCAGCGATTCATTTACCCATAAATTTAAAGCAGACGCGCTCGTAGATACTATTGGGTAGATAAAGGTGTTGTCTTTTCAGTCAGGGTTCTCTTAGGCGCTAGCGATAACGTTTTGGTTGATGTTGGTTATAACTCTGTTCGGGGAATTAACCGACTACTGGGTGTAAGATTCTAATTTTTCTCTCTATACACGTTTTGTAAGGGTGTCTGGAACCGAGCTTTCCACACACCTTACCGAAAAATTCGCGTCTGAACGCAAGATAAATTCTGAATTCGCTTTTATAAAGCTCATTGAGGTGTTTTCTTCTCCTTTTACCTTGTTTATAGAAAAATATTTAGTCATGAGATAAATTCTTAATTGGGTTGTTAAATCTATTTTTGTATCTTTTTAACTTGTTTTAACTATTATTTTTAGTTAAACATTTCCATAAGTTATTTTTTTCTGAATTCTTGCATATTCTTTGTTTGTTGATAAAGAGAGATGCCAGCAAGTAGTAGGATAAGCAGTATCTGCACTTCCTGGATTGATAGCAGGGTCTCACACAATCAAGCTATGATCGAAATAAATATTAAACACAGTTAATTGTATTGACTTGGCAGGCGTCTTTGTATGGAACAAGGAGTAAATTTACTTATTCAACTGGTATTAGAGTTGGCACCTATCATTGCAACTCTCCTAGAAAAGAGAAATGAAGAACGTCCAGCTATAGAAAAATACCAACCACCGGAACATATTCAACAATTTATCCAATCTGTTAACGGTTCAACTCAGACCATCACTTATGCAGGAGGATTTGATAAAGAAAAAATTCAGCAACAGGAATCAGCTTTTTACTATCACAAAACACAATTACAGATAGCAACGCATCAGCGAGAAACAGCACTCAAGTTACCAGAAGTTCATAAAATTTTTGAAAGTTGGCCTTTGCGATTATCGCCTTCGCAAATTTTAGAATCTCAAGTCAGTCATCAACGCACTCCGCTAAAAATTTTCCTGGCTCCTCCTAAAATCAAGTTTGATAAATTTGATAATACAGGAGAAGACATTTCAGATATTGAGTTCATGTTAGCTGAAGGTTTACGCGAGTTTCTCAACAAGCATTACTCGCTACATAATCCAGTAAGACCGACAGAGTTTTTAGCAGGAGCTTGGGATAGTAAGCGTTTTCATAGTGAATCAAGTATTAAGGCTCTGTTTGGAATGTTGAGAACAGAGCCTATTTTAATTTTAGAGTCGGAAGCTGATGGAGATTATCTAAATTTTCGGATTGGTTATTGGGGAATTGGACAAGACAATTATTACTATAAAACGATTTCTCGGCTACCCTATAAAGAAATTGTTTATAATTCTGCAAAAAATCGTGCTTTAGAGTGGAAAACAATCAGAGATGAGTTGCTTGCACTGGGAGAAAGCTTAGAAGAAATTAATAATGTTGGTAGAGAAAATGTTGCGAATTTAGCAATATTGGAAAAGTCAGAAAAATGGAAAGAAAAGGGAATTGACATCAGTAAGCTATCGTTACAATACGAAATTAATCATCAGGATATTGAAAAACTTTGCCAAGTTTTGATTACATGTCATACTCTAGCTGCTGGTTGGGTAGCAGATGCTTATCACTTAGTTCATCATGATGTTCCTCCGCTTCTACCTGAATTACTGCCGAATTTGCTGACAGATACTGTTGATTTAAAATCACTGCAAGCGTTCACCGCAGGATATAAACAACTTTACCAAGCTCTAGAGGTGGAGCGACGTTACTGGATTCCTGAGTTGGCGTTGGAATTGGCACAGAGTTTATCACATTTACCCGATGAGACATCTGCAAAGGAACAGGTAGATTACTCACTTACCACATGGTTGCAACTACGTCAAGTTCCTCAGCAGCAAGGAAGCCATCCATTAAAGGCGATGCAATCAGCTTTGAGAATAGAAGATGAGGAATATGTCAAAAAGTTAAGAGAATTTTTTGCAGCAGCTGGCGATCACCACAGTATGACCTATGTTGAAGAACTTTTGCATGTGATCGCTAACCTGAAACACAAACGCCAAGAGCAATATGCTTATCTGTGCCACACTTTGACTGAACACTCTGATAAAGTGACATCTGTAGCCATTAGTCCAGATGGGCAAACTTTGGTAAGTGGATGTGCAGATAAAACCATTAAAATTTGGAATTTTAGCACAGGCAAAGTTATCCGCACTTTAACTGACAATATAGGAGAAGTTTCATCTGTGGCTATTAGCCCTGATGGAAATTTGCTCGCTGTTGGAAGTTGTGAACATCCCAGAAGTAACGTCAAAGTATGGCGTCTAGGTACTGGTAAACTACTGCATACTCTTTTAGGGCATCAAAAACCTGTTAACTTCGTAGTTATCAGCCCAGATGGACAAATTGTTGCTAGTGGTAGTAACAAAATCAAGATTTGGAATTTGCACAAAGGCGATCGCATTTGTACCCTTTGGCATTCATCCGCAGTTTATGCGGCTGCTATCAGCCCAGATGGTACAATCCTCGCCAGTGGTAGCAGTGATCATAAGATTAGAATATGGGATCCACGTACAGGGGAACCATTACGTACCTTAAGTGGGCATTTAGGGGAGGTGAAAGCAATAGCCATTTCTCCTGATGGACAAATCTTGATCAGTGGTAGTGCAGACAAAACCATCAAAATTTGGCATTTGGACACGGGTGACGTATTGTATACTCTGACTGGACATTCAGATGAAGTAAAATCTGTCGTTGTCAGCCCTGTTCCCGTATTTCCAAACACGGTAGGCAATCGCCACAAAAACAAAGTTTACGGCGAAGGTGAGTTTGGACAAATTCTTGTGAGCGCTAGTGCTGATAAAACGATTAAAATATGGTGTTTAGACACTGGAGAATTGCTGCAAACCCTGAACGGACATTCAGCAGCAGTCAATTCTGTTGCAATCAGCCCAGATGGTGAGTTTATTATGAGTGGTAGTTCTGACAAAACAATCAAAATTTGGCAGATATTTAAAGGCAAAGTTTGACCATCTCTGGTATCTTTAGAATCGTAACGCTTCAGGTTTTCTTATCGTGAAGCCACTGACCACGAACGACTAGGCGATCGCCCATAACTTCAACGTCTTTTACTTCCACGGGTAGATTCTTTAATTCCTTGGAAACTTGTTGCTTTACGCTTTCTTCGGAAATGCCAAAACGCTGGTACATATCCGAGAGAGTAAAGCTAAGATTTCCAAGCTTAACGCGTGTTTTGTCATCCAACGTTACTTGTTTGTTGTGGATCGAAGGTTTTCCTTCAACCTCTATATATATGGGGCGGTATTTTAAAATTGGTACAGTTGATAGCAGTTGAGAAATTGCTGCTTGTTCCTCTGCTGGTAACTCTTTTACGGGAATTGTTCTTAAATCAATCACTGCACCTGCGGATATTTTGCCATCTTGAATTTGAGTATTTGTACTGACTACTGCTTGAGCAAGCCGACTTTTATCAATTGTTTTAGCGATTCCTGAAACAATAAGCGTATTAACTTCATTAGCATCTAATTGGACTTCACCTTTAGCATTTGAGTCTTTAAGATGCTCGAAAATTTTACTCAAAACTTGCTGTTGTGATTGTTGAATCTGGGTTTGGGTTTGCTCAGTGTTCGCAGGTGAGCTTACTATTGACGATGGATTTGTCTGTTCAGCAGGTAGCTGAATTGCTTGTTGCAAAAAGAAAAATAAAACAGCACCAGTACCGCCGATCGCACAACATAACAGTAACAAAAGTCGCTTGAACATAACCAAATTCCTATTTGGGGTTTTAGGATTCATAGTTTTTTATGTACATTTCCCACGACTTTGCGTCCGGGTTCAAAAAATCTGTCTCTGTAAGCGTAACAAGTACCTAATGGAAGATTTGCTTAGCCGTTATTTCATTCATGTAGCATCAGTTTTTTGTTTAGCGATTAGTTCAGAATAAAGAGCAGAACATTGCTTTGAGCTTTTTACTCATGCTGCATCGTTTAACAAAACAGGGACTTATTTGCATCACTCAACCAAATCACGCTTGGCTTTCAGGTCAATTAGCACAAGCTTGGGGAAATGAACATTTTGGTCAGTTTGCTCCAAAAAAAGAAGTTTGTTTCGGTGCGGAACAACATGACATTGGTTGGCTTTATTGGGAACAAGCCCCCACGCTGAACCCACAAACTGGCTACCCCCATAAATTCACGGAACTTTCAACACAAGAGCATATAAACATTTGGTGTGGCGCTAAACATCTTGCACTTCCTTTAGGTAGGTACGTAGCACTACTGGTCTCACTTCATGGAACAGGATTATATGAAAGATTTACAACCTGGCAGAACTCACAAACTTCTTCTCAAATCGTGCAGGACTTCCTCAAGCGCGAGTATGCTTTCCAAGAACAGCTTATTGCTTTTCTCAAAAATGACCCATACTATACAGCTTACACAACATCAGAAGTCATCGAGCATAATAAAAAGCTAGTGGCTACATGGGACGCACTATCAATAATTTTATGTCAAGGATTTACTTCTGAAGCACAGGTTTCTGAGGTACCGACGATGAACGGTGAAATTACACTCAAGCTCACATTGAAAGAAGTTAAAGATAACTATCATCAAGTAGCAGTATCTCCGTGGTCTTTTCAAGAAACTGAAGTAGATTTGGTTTATGAGGGACGGCTTTTACACCAGACTTTTAGCGATGAAAAAGCGATGCGAGAGGCTTTGATGAGCGATCGCGCCGTAACTCTGAGGACTACCTTGAGACCAGAATAGGAAGTTTTTTATACAGGATGTGCTTCCTTGCCCATATTCTCACGATTATGTGGTTCTTTGAGGAACGTCGGATCAGGACCGGATGGAATAATACCGCCAGGATTAAGCGGGAACAAATTTCCGTAGTAGTCCTGTTTTACACTCTCCAAGTCGCACGTGTCAGCAACGCCTTTAAGTTGATACAAATCACGCAGGTAAGGTCCCAAGTTCTGATAGTCCTGAATTCTTCTGCGGTTGCACTTAAAAAGCCCATAGTACACAGCATCAAACCGGAATAACGTTGTGAACAAACGGACATCCGCCAGTGTCACACTGTTTCCACATAAGAATCGACTGGCATTCAGAACTGTGTCAATTTCATCTAACGTGGTGAACAGTTCATGACAAACTTTGTCATATGCTTCCTGTGTCTGAGCAAAGCCGCAACGATACACGCCGTTGTTTACGTTTGTGTAAATCCTCTCATTCCATGAATCAATCTTTTCTTTAAGTTCTTGTGGGTACAGGTCTAGCGTAGGATTCTTAGCAAACTCGTTGAACTCGGAGTTTAGCATCACTATAATCTCCGCGCTCTCGTTGTTGACAATACTCTTTGTCTGGTTGTCCCACAACACGGGAACTGTAAAGCGTCCACCGTAGCCAGGTTCTGCTTGCTCATACAATTCAGCAAGCGTAGTGCAACCCTCATATTCCTGGTTAAACACCCAACCTCCTTCAATTGGAGAAGGTGACACAATTGTTACTGATATTGTTTCTTCAAGCCCTTTGAGCGCCCGAACAACAAGAGTACGATGTGCCCAAGGACAACCCAGCCCAACCATGAGATTGTAGCGCCCCATTGCTGGTTGATATAGATTGCCTTCCTGCGTGCCAATAAAGTTTCGGAATTGGCTATTTGGTCGAATGTACTCTCCCGACTTATTGCTAGGAGCTAGTTTCGACATCATTATCTGCCACATCGTCGTCCAGACAAACTTTCCCAACCTAATTATGAGCTTTGGAGGAAGTGACTTGCCCTTCTTGTTTCTGGATTTTTTGTCTGCTGGTGGTGGTGAAAAGGTATGTTGTGACATATTTTATTTCATTTCAATCCCTGATAGGGATTCATACAGTTTACTTTCCACCACTTTTATATAAAATACCACATACAGCGCCCCGATGTGTATTCGAGAGCCAGCCGCGTAAGCGATCGCAGCATATATGATACAAGGATGTACTACATATATATTTCATATTTCCTGTCAACAGTACGCATCTACTCCACCACATTCTGATTGATACTTTTTAGGAAATCAGTGCTATTTAACTTTAGGGTTTGAACCGATCAACCTAATAATAAGCTATTCTTGTTTACTCCTCCACCAGTAGTGTAGGTAGAGAGTCTTCTTGATGTTCTGAGGTCAGGAAAGCATCCTCAGTTACCTTTAAATGCTTTGCAGGAAGCAACTTACCTCGAACCACGTCTCCCACTGTTATAAGCTGATTTGCATGGCACCAGTAAACTTCAGGTTCGCTTCTTTGTGTCGCGTTGTACTCCAAAATCAGGTAGCTTTGGTCTTTATCATCGCTTCCTAAAACGATAAAGTGTGATATCTGCTGTATATTATGCTGTTTCACTGATTTTTATCGGTAAATCTCGAATTTATAAGTTAATACTTGCGCTCATGTGCATATCCGGTAACTATTTACAAACTTCATTTAGTAACCATAGTGCCAGAACTTGACCTCTCCCCTGGAAGACAGCCGAGGGGATTCTAAACTGTTGCTACGAGAGAGGCTAAAGCCATCCCTCTCCGCTTTTTAGTCTTGGTTTCCCAGATGCGAAATCTGGTAGGCACGGTCAAAAATGCCCTACAGACCTTGATTAGGCACAAGCCTAATTGTGTCTCTACTTTTCTTAAAATATTAGCTGCACCATTTAAATCAGCGTTGATGAGTTTTCCCGTCCTGGTTCGATATATTCCACGCTTAACTCGTTTTCCACTTGGCTTCCACCCTTCAGGTTTTGCGCCGAAAGTAGGCAGAAAATCGCCATCCAAAAAACTAGCTTTGCTGGTGTAGGACTCTTCGGTTTCAACAAACTTGATACCGTAGTACTCGCATAGTTGCTTAACTCGTTCTTTCAGCTTTGCTGTTGGTATTTGAACAAAAGTTTGTGTTGTTTTACCGAGTGTTGCCTCTTGCCGCTGTCCTTGGTTCCACCCAAAAACAACTGTACCAATTTGACGTTTAATGCAATAGTCTACAACTAACTTAGCCGCCTTGTTCACAGCGTCCCGCATTTGTCGATTACGCTTCTCTGTTATATGGGCTAGTTGTTCATCCCAATAGCCTTGTGGCTTACCTTCCTTTAAGGTGCTAACGCGTTTGTTGTACCATTGGTTAAGGCTTTTCACCTTTCGTCCATCAACAATGAAACTGGTTCCAACATTGGAAACACAACTTAACCAATTGTTGATACCTGGATCAATTGCTAAAGCATATTGAGGATTCAGTGCAAGTTCTGGTGCTGACTTTTGCTCATAGACAAATTCAGCATAAAAACACTGGTTTCTTGGAAGTATCCGCAATTCCTTAATTTCTGCGAATTGTAAATTAGAAGCCATTGGCAGCAAGAAGCTATCAAGCTTAAACCACCGCTTTACGGTATTACCCAGAGGAACCTTGATGCGATCGCCGACAAGTTTTAATGCTTGCTTGGGATAAGTTACCAGTGCATACCCAGCACCTTTTCGATAATTGGGCAATCTTGGCTTAAAATGCAATTCGCCTTTAGTATACTTTTTGTCTAGTTCCTTAAAAGATTTGAATGATTCAGAGACAGACCTTAGAATCTGTTGTGCTGCCTGAGAATGCAGAACTTGATAGTGCTTGTTGTTTTTGTATTCCTTCTCTAAGTCGTACTTGCCAATCAGCTTGCCAGTCTTGAAATATAGTTGACGGGCGTAGTATATACCGCAATTTGTGAGTTTATGAGACTCGGAACAGATAAACTCAAGCACTGCTTTTAATTGATCCTTTGGATGGATTAGATTTTGTTGACAACCATACATTTGTTTTACCTCCTCTCGTTTATATTAATATAAACGCAATTACAATGTCTCTGCATTATGAAAAGCAATTCATTACAAATCCGGTTGTCTGATAGAAGAAAACATAAGTTGATGCTATATGCGGCTCAAAAAGATAGGACTATCACTGCTTTAATTGAAGAATGGATTGATAGCTTGGTGCTTGAAAAAGAAACAGAGACAGCAGGTTAAAACCTGCTGTGTCGCGTTTCATCCCTGGTCTAAAGCACGGAGTACGCAACTACGTTGCTGCTCCTCCAGGGCTTTCACGCTCCCGCTAAGTCTTGGTAATTTTTATTATCTGTTTGCTGCACTTGCCACGACTGAGTATATGCAGCGCAAGAACATGAAATCACCCTAACGACAACTCAATTAAGAAAAAAAAGAGTGGGAGCAAGCATACCAAACGCTATCACGCTCCCACTTGCATTTACCGCTGAAGAGACAGGAATATGTACAGACGCTGCCATGATTTAGGGGGCTAATGTGCAGGTCAAGGACAACGCCCGTACGGGCTGAACATTCCTGGTGCGGCAAATGTAAACCTAATTATTGATATTTCTTTGTTATTACAACTAGTGAGTACACCATTGAAAGATATACTTTCTATTTGTATCCTTGGTTTTTTGGTAAAAAGTGTATCACATTTAATTTGGTATGTGATACACCCCGATAACAACACCCTTGAAGTCGTTTACCTTCTTTAATTTAACCAGATTACTCATAGCTTAGTTGCCATTTTGGCAAGTTTTTTATTTATCTTTTAAACTGCATACAACAGCACAATACAGTGATTTCTAAAAATAGTTTCTCTTTTATTTACCTCCCATGATCTTCTATCTGGATTACCTGAAATTATAGTGTAAATTGCCTTGAAAGTAGCCTAATGCTTGCTTTTGTTACTCTTTTTATCACAGATTAAGCTTCGAGAGATTTCATTTGTATACTGTCAGCAGAGAAAATGCTTTCCTACTGTCAATTGTTTCGTTTTCAATAGCTGAATGTGGGGTGATACCCCTCTATAAGTTATTTTTGTAAGATTAAAAAAATTGATGAAATATATAAAAAAAAGAGTGGGAGCAAGCATACCAAACGCTATCACGCTCCCACTTGCATTTACCGCTGAAGAGACAGGAATATGTACAGACGCTGCCATGATTTAGGGGGCTAATGTGCAGGTCAAGGACAACGCCCGTACGGGCTGAACATTCCTGGTGCGGCAAATGTAAACCTAATTATTGATATTTCTTTGTTATTACAACTAGTGAGTACATCATTGAAAGATATACTTTCTATTTGTATCCTTGGTTTTTTGGTAGAAAGTGTATCACATTTAATTTGGTATGTGATACACCCCGATAACAACACCCTTGAAGTCGTTTACCTTCTTTAATTTAACCACATTCCTCATATGTCAGTTGCCATTTTGGCAAGTTTTTTATTTGTTTAAAAAAATGTCAAGAACATCACAAATTGCTAATTTATCAAACGTTGTTTTCTTTTGTTTAGCCAAATGGTCTTCTGTATTGGCTAGCTTTCATTATAGCTGAAATTGCCTGAAAAGCTTTTCCTAGCTAGCTTTTTTGTTATTTTTATTGTAAATAATGTGGGGTTATACCCCTTAATTGAAGTCAATAAATGATGGGTCACACCCCCTTAATCTTATTTGAATTGATGATGGGTCACACCCCCCTTAATTGAAGTCAATAAATGATGGGTCGCACCCCTTAATCCGTAGCAATTTACAATTCAATGTCTTCTGACTTCTGCCTGCTCTTCTAATGAAAGACGAGCTTTTCTTACGTTTACCTTAAAACTTTATTCCAATTCTTTTGCGTACTTCCTTCATTTCCAACGCCCTTCAAAGGTATTGGAGTTTGGACAAAAAGAAAATATTAGCTTGCGTGTGATGTGATAGGGTTGACTTTCTTCGAGAACGTGCTACAACAATGTTATGGAAAATAACAGTGTTATCAATAATAGCGGCGTTACAAACTACCGTGTAGCTCAAGAGCAGCATCAACAAACCTTACGGAGGAAAGTTCTGGACGATGCTAGCAATCTTCTCGTGCGCGAGGGACCGACTGCTTTAACCATGCGACGAATCGCGCAGCTGGTAGGCTGCTCAACGACTGTGCTTTACACGATGTTTGGCAGCAAGCAGGGGTTAGTTGATGAACTGTATCTGAGAGGCTTTGATATATTGCGACAAGCGTTAGAAGCAGTTCCTTATCCAGGTAACCCACGAGACTACATCTACGCTCTTTGTCATGCTTACCGAGGGTTTGCCTTAAGTAACTCGACTTACTACTCGATCATGTTTCTCAAAGTGATTCCCACATACACTCCTTCGGATACAAATCGTCTGTTGGGTCTAGAAAATTTTCAACTTTTAGTTCAAGCTGTTCAGGATTCTATTGCACCAGGCAATGTCCCTGGAGATGATGCGTGGGAGATTGCTCGTATAATTTGGGCAACGCTTCATGGGCACGTGGGACTAGAGTTAGTGGGGTATTTTGACTACCCTGGATTATCGCCACAACAGAGGTTGGAGCGAGCTTTGCAAGCAGTGGTGGATAAACTTTTACCAACAACAGATAGCTGTCAATGAGTTAAGCACAGGTTCTTTGCTTTATTCGAGCGATCGCCTCTCCCTAATTGATCCCTGGTGTTATTGCTTACAGCACAGGGTTGCTTCTGTTTGCCAAAGCACTTGATCGCCTCCCTATCTGTGCTATCCCGCTTCTGGAGGACTTGGGTTTCTTTCTTGGTGGCTTTTTGATGAACGTTTGACATTCAATCAGATTGCTGTAGGACTTACGCACAAGTAACGGAAGAATCAAACCTTACTAGGCACAGAGGACACGGAGGAATGAGAGTTTGAGAGGTATTTTGCGTAAGTCCTGTGCTGCTTAAAGCTTCATAGGGCTTGTTGTGATGACCCGTTGACGTTCTTGGCAATAGACTATTGAGAGGTTAAAGCAATGACTCATTTTGGCATTCTCTGTCTAGAGGCTACTGGTCACTTGAACACAATCTTTCCGCTTGGACGCGAACTCCAACGACGGGGACATTGTGTCACCGTCTTTAGTAGTGCAGGTGCACAAACTAAAGCACAAGCAGCAGATTTTAACTTGTGCGACATATATTCTGCCACCGACTTTAAGTCAGGTAGGGAAGCCCAAACACTACCTGCAAAAGCAGAAAAACCCAGAGCTTTAGCCAACATACGCGACACTTTACAAAGATTTGCACACATGGCTCAAACCAGACTGCAACAAGCTCCAGCAATCATAAAACAACATGGTGTAGAGGTACTGCTAGTAGACTTGTCTGTCTTTGAGGGAGGGACAATTGCCGACCATCTCAACCTTCCCTATGTCACTGTATGCTGTGTATTACCCTTTTACCAAGACCCAACCATCCCTCCTATCGCTACAACCTGGCAATATAATCCCGCATTGTGGGCACAACTGTGTAACCGCGTCGCCTACAGCCTAGTTGACCGCTTAGCACAACCCGTTTGGCAAGTCATCTGGCAATATCGCCAAAAGTGGAATTTACCTGCATACAAGCACACTAACGATATCTTCTCCAAACTTGCTATCATCACCCGCCACATAAGCGAATTTGAATTTCCTCGTCAATTACCGCCACACTTCCACTTCACAGGACCATTCCATAACTCTATAGAAAGACAACCTGTAGAATTCCCCTTCGAGAAATTAAACGGCAAACCGCTGATATACGCCTCAATGGGAACTATGCAAAATCATCTTGATTATGTTTTTCGCACCATAGCAGAAGCCTGTGCAGACCTAGACGCCCAACTCGTCATTTCCCTTGGTGGTGGACTTGATCCAGAAGCATTCCCAAACCTACCCGGAAGTCCTTTAGTAGTAAAATATGCACCGCAACTAGAACTACTACAAAAAGCTACCCTCAATATAACTCATGGCGGGCTCAATACTACCTTAGAATCACTTAGTTACGGTGTGCCGATGGTTGCTCTACCAGTCACCGACGACCAACCAGGAGTCGCAGCACGTATTGCATGGAGTGGCGCAGGGGAATTTGTGCCACTTTCTCGCTTAAGTGTTCCCTCTTTACGAGAAACTATCAAACGAGTATGTACACAAAAGTCGTACAAAGAAAATGCAACTCGGTTACAAGAAGCTATTGAGCGAACAGGAGGAGTGAGCAGGGCTGCTGATATTATTGAACAGGCTGTTTAATGTTGTCAGTAGAAAGCCTAAGCCTAAGGCTTGTCTCTCAGCAAAACCTTCTCGAAGACAATAGCATCAACCCACATATTATCTGAGTTAAAAATAAGTTCTCCTACCTGCTGATAACCTCGGTTTGCATAGAAGGACAAAAGCTTTTGGTGCGTTTTTACTGCATCCACCCGTACAGCATGAGAACCTCCAGCCGATGCAAGTTCCTCAATCGCTTGCATACACCACGTCCCTAGTCCTTGTCCTTGCCAAATTGGAAGTATCGCTAGTTTATGTACGTACACCGCAGGAACATCCCAAACTTGCCAAATAATATTTCCATACTTGATATAGGTGAATGGAACCTCTGTCGTCATCTCCAATGTGAAAGTACCAATTAAATTCTCACCCACTGTGAGTGCATAAACCTCATGCTCATCTGCATCTTTGAGCATATTCTCAAGTGGATAGATTGGTGCTAACCAGTAATTCAGCCCGAAGCGGTTTTTTAAATCGAGACCGCATGCCAAAAGAATTTCGTGAAGTGCGGGCACCTCAGCTTGAGTCACACGACGAATCGTCGGTTCCATTTTCTACGGTAATTCGTTGTTGACAGACAGTTACGAATTATATATTTTTTAATCTTTGCGTAATATTGAAGACAATGGAGTGTGTTTGCGTATATCTAAAGTATTTGCCAAAGATTCTTTCCCCTGACTGCGCGAGAGGTTTTGCTGTGGTGGTAAAACTGTGACTACAGGTTGCGTTTTAATTGGAATTGGTACAACGCGGGTTTTTGCTTGAGATGGCACAAAAACTGGCAGATTTTTCGGACGTGGTTCTACATTTTGGGGACGTTGTGCTAAGCGTGCCTGATGACGGTTAATGTGATTCTTGACCTTTTGACGCTGCGTTGGACGATTTAGCAGTAGGAATAATATTAAGCTACCACTAGCACAGCTAAGAATAATAGCAAGCACCATCCATAGAGGCATGGGATTGGTATTCTCAGAGGGCGTGTTGATTGGTTGTACAACCTCAGCTTCTGCTATTTCTGGTTCTTGCTGTTCGATACGCCCTACATGGGTCAAGCTGTATAAGGAAAAAGCACTTGCCCCTACAAAAATCCCTGACAGCCCCGTCGGCAATAGCCAGGGGTAATGTACAAGCAGATGTATCAGAGGATTCTTGCTCCCTGTTCGTCCTCGAATTCTCTTCCCCGACTCGGGTACGGATGGTTCTGCTTGAGATGACTGCTGCTGTACACTCTGGCTATTTTCCATGATGGCTTTCAGATTTATACCCTCCAGTTATTGATTGTACTGAAGGGTCAATCATCGTGTATCCGTAGAAAAATTTTGGATTTAAGTATCTTTTTTCAAGAAAGCGACTCAATCCGATATTTTTGTAGCTATATTCGGTATGTTTTAGTACTTTTTGCAGCGCACATACTGGCAATGAATTTTCTATTCCCTTGTTGGAAAAGCAGAATGTCTTTCAAGAGCAAGTTGGATTAATTTATCAACTAATTCGGGGAAAGAGACGCCGCTATGCGCCCAAAGTAGCGGATACATACTTGTTGCTGTAAAACCTGGAAAAGTGTTGATTTCGTTGATGAAAACTTCTCCCGTAGCTTCCACG
This sequence comes from Scytonema sp. PCC 10023, assembly GCF_963920835.1. Taxonomy (NCBI): domain Bacteria; kingdom Bacillati; phylum Cyanobacteriota; class Cyanophyceae; order Nostocales; family Scytonemataceae; genus Scytonema; species Scytonema sp. PCC 10023. The sequence goes on along the minus strand of NZ_CAWUDP010000019.1, from coordinate 105,125 downwards.
TAGAAAAAATCTACTCTTGCTAATCCAGCCGCGTCAACTGCTGCAAATGCTTGCAAAGCCATTTGCTGAATTTGACGAGTCACAGCTTCTGGTACAGGTGCTGGAATCAGTAAATCTGCTTTGCCTTCTGTATATTTAGTTTCGTAATCATAAAATTCAGCATTATAAGTAATTTCACCGACAACTGAAGCTTTGGGACTGTCATTTCCTAAAACAGCACACTCTAATTCTCGTGCGACAACTCCAGCTTCTACGATGATCTTTCGGTCATAGCTGGCGGCGTTATCTAATGCTGCTTCTAATTCTTGCCGCGATCGCACTTTGGCAATCCCCACCGATGAACCTAAATTCGCAGGTTTAACAAAGCACGGATAGCCCAAAGTTGCCTCAATTTCATCACACAGTTTCGGAAAAACACAAGGATTCGACCAAATTTGCCCTCGATTTAACGCCTTGTATTTTACCTGTGGCAATCCTGTCTGGGCAAAGATTGTTTTCATAACAATTTTGTCCATTCCCACCGCCGAACCCAACACTCCAGAACCAACAAAGGGAACTTGCATCAAAGTGAGTAACCCTTGAATTGTCCCATCTTCACCATTAGGACCATGGAGAATGGGAAACCAAACATCCACTTCAGCGACTTGGGAAGGAGATTGCCAAGGGCTGAGAGTTTGAGTTTTGGCAACTGATAATTCAGAATGAGTACTTGGCGTAGTAGAATCTGGCAATTGCTGGGGTGTTCCTGATTTTAAGACTTGTTGCGGTGTGTCCCCAGCCAACCAACGTCCATCTTTCTGGATGTAAAAAGGCAGTATTTCGTATTTAGCAGTATTTTGGTCTGCACTGAGGGCGTTGGCGATCGCCCTTGCTGAACTTATAGAAACTTCATGTTCTCCCGAACGACCACCAAACAGCAATCCCACCCGCAGCTTCGTCATCTGAAATACCTCGCTCACGCATTAAATTCAGATAGCCTAGCACAACGAGCGGGAGTTCCTCCAATTTTCATGCCAGTAGCGCCCAATTGTTACAGTTTTAGGAACATAAGAATGAGCGCTACGTTGTAAACAAAAAAACTTGCCTTCCACTAACATCAAGCGCGTGATACTAGTCTACATAATCTGTTGTAATTTCAGACTTTTCAGTGTTATTTGAAGTGATTGGACGGCTACCATCTACCTCAAGAGTACTTTCAACTTGAAAAGAACTCTTAGCAATTGGACGTTGACCGTCTATATCGAGAGTATCCCTAACTTCTAAATCACTCTTGTCAATTGGACGCTTGCCGTCTACAGCGATGATATCATGATCCTGAAAATCGCTCTTGGCAATCGGACGCTGACCATCTATGTCAATTGTGTCCTGAATCTGAATATCACTTGAAACAATTGGACGCTGACCATCTATGTCGAAGGTACCTTTAACCTCAAAAGTACTTGGGTCCACCGGACGCTGACCATCTATGTCAATTGTTTTAGGAATTGGTTTTGATTCGTTAGATGATGGCTGAGAAATAATGTTCGCTTCAGTATCTGTTGTATTCTGACCCGAACTATTTGCAGTGCTATCAACTTCGTTTGTGTTATCCATGCTCTTTGCTTATTATTTTTTTGAACTCGTAATACTTCTTATACTTATCATGACTGGAGACAGTGAATGAGGTTTGCACTCTTTCTACTGTGCATGAATCCGCTTTTGCAGTTCAGCTAGGAATGAGTACAGCTTCCGGCACTTCTACGGGTTCACCCGTCAAGCTAAAAGCACGAACTTCGGTAATTCTTACCTTAACCAGCTTGCCTTTGAGTTCATTAATATCACCTGTGAAGAAGGTGAGACGGTTTCCACGGGTGCGTCCCATCACTTGCGTTTTGTCTTTGGAATTTTGGTCTTCTACCAGCACTTCTTCGATGCGTCCCATGTAACGCTGCGATCGCTCTGCTGCTTTAATAGAAACGAGATGGTTGAGTCGTTGCAGGCGATCGCTCTTCACCTCTTCACTCAATTGTTCATCCCACACTGCTGCTGGTGTTCCTGGACGTGGCGAATATGCAGCGGTATTCAATAGGTCAAAGCCAATATCATCTACCAGCTTCAGCGTATTTTCAAACTGTTCTTCCGTTTCTCCGGGGAAACCCACAATTGCATCTGCACTAATCGACGCATCCGGCATATACCGCCGAATTGTGTCGATTATCCGGCGATATTTCTCGTGAGTATAACCCCGACTCATACGTTTGAGCACTTCATTATCCCCAGATTGAAAGGGGATATGAAAGTGTTCACACACCTTGGGTAATTCTGCACAAGCTTTAATCAGCCGTTCGGTGAAATAACGCGGATGGGAAGTTGCAAACCGAATCCGCTCTATCCCTGGCACATCGTGTACATAATAAAGTAAATCTGTCAAGGTATGCAAATGGCGACCTTCTGGTGTCACTCCCGGCAAATCCCGCCCATAAGCGTCAATATTTTGACCAAGTAAGGTGACTTCTTTGAAACCTTGTCGCCCGAGTTGTGCCATTTCTGCCCAAATTGCTTCTGGTGTACGAGATTGCTCAACACCTCGGACATTAGGAACCACACAGTAAGTGCAGCGTTCGTTACAGCCGTAAATGACATTCACCCAAGCGGTCACACTACTATCACGCCGTGGCTTGGTGATATCTTCCATAATATGAACTGGCTCGGTTGCCACAACTTGGTTGCCGTCCAACACTTGTTGTAGCAAATCTTTCAAGCGATTCGCGTGTTGTGGTCCCATCACCAAATCTAATTCTGGTACGCGCCGCAATAGCGCTTCGCCTTCCTGCTGAGCAACGCAACCTGCAACAATTAAGGTGAGGTCTGGTTGCTCGTGCTTGCGTTTTGCTTGCCTACCTAGATAGGAATATACTTTTTTTTCCGCATTATCCCGGATAGAGCAAGTGTTGTATAGGATTAAATCTGCTTGATTTGGGTCTTCTGACCATTCAAAGCCCATGTCTTCTAAAATGCCAGCCATGCGTTCTGAATCGGCTTTGTTCATCTGGCAACCGAAGGTAGTAATGTGATAGCGACGGGATGAAGTGGTCATTGGTAACTTTGTTGAATCAGTAGTAATGTCTATATGCTTTATTTCAATTCTATTAAACTGTAGGCAAGGCAACCTGATTTACAAGCTGGTAAACTTATGGTTCAAGAGGCTTCACCAATTGATATCTTTCCCTCCCCAGATATCAGCCATTTAGTTATAGAAGATGATGCGCCTTTGGACAATTTTCTTTCTGAAAAGCAACAGCGTCTATTGACGGAAGTTCTTTATAGTTCTTGGCTTCCTCCCACGGGTTATGGGACATTTATTGCAGCTGCAAATGTAGGAGTATTTTACGGTATAGGTTTGCCGCCCTTGGTGCCAGATATCTTCCTGAGTTTGGATGTTACCATACCGGAAGACTGGCGGCAAAAGAAGAACCGTACTTACTTAGTTTGGGAGTTTGGCAAATCTCCCGATGTGGTTATTGAAATTGTCTCGAACCGTGAAGGCAATGAACTAGGTAGTAAATTGCAGGGTTATGCGCGTATGGGAGTGGGTTATTACATTGTATTTGACCCACTGCAAGTTTTGGAAGATAAAACTTTACGTGCTTATCGATTAGAGGGGAGACATTACGTAGAGATGGACAGCTTTTGGTTGGAGGAAATAGGGTTAGGATTGACGTTATGGGAAGGAGCGTTTGAAAGCAAGCAGGATATTTGGTTACGCTGGTGTGACAATGAGGGTAATGTTCTGCCGACAGGGGTGGAACGGGCACAGCGGGCAGAACAAGTAGCACAACAAGCACAACAACGCGCCGAGGAAGCACAACAACGCGCTGAACGACTAGCAGCACAGTTAAGGGAGCTAGGAATTGACCCTGACCAGTAGTCGTTGTATGTTAAGTTTTACTACCGTTCAAGTTAAGAAAAAATGGTTGAATGATTGGGTTTAAATTCCTCAACTCAACCTACTTCACTAAGCTGGTTTCCAAGTACCGTGGAAGCTGTGAGGAATAACGCCTGGTAATCCCAGTTTACAAACAGGTTCCTCGTCTAGCCTATCGGCATCGAATATCCAAACTTCACTACTATCGGAATTACCATCGTACACAACCGTAATTATCCATGCTTGTTGAGGATTTTCGCTATCTGTAACGTAGATTGGTTCTGAAGGATAGCGATTTTCGCCACAGTCAGCTATTGTCAGGGTTTCGGTTTTGTGGTCGAACCGGGCGATCGCCCCAAATATTTCTTTCCTATTATCTACTCCTTGCCGATGCAGCGTCACATAAGTTTCGCTCTTGCTTTGTCCCCGGTCTTGCAGTGGTACAATCGGGAATTCACAATGGCGATCCATGATTTCCCCAATTCCTTGTACCTTACCTGTTTTAGGGTCAAGATGCACTTCCCATAAAGTACTTACAGCAGGCGTATGAGTTTCACCTGTCGCCACTTGTCTTAAATACTCGTTGGTTTGGAAGTCTTGATAGCGGACGATATCAGCAATGATTAATCCAGTATCATCTATGTAACCGTTGCCAAAATGCCACTGGTACCAAGGTTCAGTTTCGCCGCGACTCACCAGAGATAGAGTTTCGCTGTCAAATACGAGAACCTGAGTACCCAATTGCGGTTTCCACTCAAAAGAATCACCGTAGCAGCTAAATCCAGTTAACACTGGTAGGACGTTTAACCGCAGCGGAGGAACGAAAAATACAAGATATTGCCCAGCGAAGACATAATCATGTATTAACGGGAAACCATCGAGTTGAAACGAGGTTTTTTGCAGAATTTTACCTGTGGAATCACTCTTGTAAATATTTAGTACCCCATTCAATCCAGGGGATATGCCAAAGTTAAAAATTTTACCTGTTTTGGGGTCAATTTTGGGATGGGCAGAATAAGGCAATCCATTATTCAACGCTCCTAAATCATCTTTCCCCAAAGTGTGGAGTGTTTGCAAGTCGAGGGCGTGGGGGTTGTCGCCTTCCCACAGTGCTAGTAATTTATCTGGTAATGCCAGCACTGAAGTATTGGCAACGTTCTTAAGTGGTTTCAACCATTGATTCCAAATTGGTCCCGGTGCAGTCATGCCATAATTGCCGTAAAGCAGCTGATCTGCTGCTCCTTCTTCTTGATAACCAGCAGTTTGCACGTAACGGTAGACTGCGGTTGCACCTGCATCCGTAAAATGTACAGCAAGAATCGCGCCATCTCCATCAAACCAGTGTCCCACGCTTATACCGCCGCGTTGTAACCTTCCAGGACCGTTACGGTAGAGTGTGCCGCGTAAGCCTTCAGGTATTTTGCCAGAGAGGATTTGCAGTTGGGTGCGAGGGAATTCTTTAGCGGGTTGGGCAAGGGCTTGTGCCCAGGCTTTTTTTGTTGACTTTTTTTCTATTGTATGCATCAAACGCTTATCACTGTGTCCAAGACCAAAGTAATACTTTGATTGTCGTTACAACTTTGTTACACTTCTTCTTCCAAAAGGCGCAGAGAAAAGTTGTGAGGAAGGTTTCCCCACAGAGCAAACTTTTCAAGACAGACAACACAGCTTGCGTTGAATCACTCTACAGAATATTTAGAAACTCTTCCACTGAAACTCCAGCTTGATTGAGAATACTCTTTAACGTGCCAATAGCCATCGTTTTACGATGGAGAGGCACAACACAACCAACTTCAATCACTTTTTGCTCTTCGCCTTTTGCCATAATTTGTTTCTTCAAAATCACATGACTTCCACGCTGTCGTACTTGAACAAAACCTAAGCGTTCTAGAACATAAAGGACTTCACAAGCTGGTACTCGTGGAAGCTTAGGCACAAATTGCCTCAAACGTCGTTAGCAACAGACGAGGTGCTGTTTCAGGAAGCGGGAACTCTTCTAAATAAAGTTCTGTTGCTTCTTTTAAATGGGCAATGGCTTCTTCTATTGTCTCTCCCTGGCTTGCAGTTCCCACCTCTGGACATTGTGCTACGTAAACATCTTCTTCCCAATACACGATCGCTGTCAAAGTTCGAGTTTTCTTGCCCTTAACTTGTTGTAATGAACTCATAGAGCGTTTATCTTTCCACTTCCTATTTTGACTTTAACTTCACCACAAGATTTCAATTGTCCGGAACTAACAACATCCGTTCTTCAATTGCTTGCCAGATTTTGGCTGATACCCGCACTGGTGCTTGTTTGCACTGAATTATGAACTAATTTGCATAGAGATACTTGTTAAGTACTGCACTTTCTTCCTGAGATAAATTGATCGTTTCTGGAGAAAGATTGAAAGCATTGAGCCAAATTTGTAAAAGGTTGTCAATCAATGTCTAAAATAGATCTCGATTCAAAACGATGGATAGCCCCACCATCCAAAAATTGCACACCAGTATATACAGATTCTCATTCCAGAGGCTGCCGCATTCCTAATACTTTCAGGATGCCATGACGTTCCTTATAGTTTTTTTCATATTTTTAAAATACAAAGAGAATTTGTTTGGTTTGCTTATTTAGATTTTTGTTAAACCGACCGAGAAGCAGACCTCAGCCTCCCCAGATACTCTGGAAAATGGGAACGGCTACACTACTGACTGCTGATGCTATGGCAACTGAGATTAAAGGTTCAGCACCTGTCATGATATTAATGAATTCATAAATCAAACCTTCATTATTATAATTTTAACTCTTAAATGAATACCACTCTTATAGTAGTTTACATTTCGGTGCAATACGGTTTTCACCCGACCCCTAATCCCTAAGCGCAAGGAGGAGGCGAAAATAGCTCCCCCTCTGGTGCTTGTGGAAAGGGGGTTAGGGGAGTGAGGTTCTTATACCACCGCTGTCGCCTTCAATTGCAAAATCTTCTCAATCACATCTTCCACCACCTTATCTGGCGTAGATGCACCAGAGGTAATTCCAACGACAATTTCCCCATCTGGTAACCAGTTTTCTGTAATTTTCAAATTGCCGCTTAATTCCCGATGTTCTATACAATTTCCTGACAGAATGCGCACTTCACTATCGATATGATAAGAAGGGATTTCTCGCTCGACTGCAATCTGTTGCAATTGTGTCGTATTCGATGAATTAAACCCACCAATAACTATCATCAAATCTAGCTTTTGTTCGACTAACCCCAACATTGCATCTTGCCGTTCTTGGGTGGCATCACAAATCGTATTAAAGCTTTGGAAATGCTGATTCAACTCACTAGGATCATACTTTTTCATCATTGTCCGCTCAAACAGTTTACCAATTTGCTCGGTCTCACTTTTAAGCATTGTGGTTTGGTTCGCAATGCCAACCCGTTCTAAATCTTTATCAGGGTCAAATCCAGCGGAACAAGCTTTACTAAATTTTGCTAAGAATTCGTCTCGGTTTCCTCCATTCAAAATGTAGTTAACAACATATTCTGCTTGCTCCATATTGAGCACAATCAGATATTTTCCTGCGAAGGAACTTGTAGCGACAGTTTCTTCGTGCTTATATTTGCCGTGAATAATTGATGTGTAATCGACTTTTTTGTGTTTTTCAACAGTATTCCAAACCTTAGAAACCCAAGGGCAAGTTGTGTCAACAATTTTGCAACCTTTCTCGTTCAGCAACTGCATTTCTTGAACACTTGCCCCAAAAGCTGGTAGAATAACGACATCCCCAGGCTCGACAACAGAAAAGTCTTTTTTACCTGCTTCAACCGGGATAAATCCTACTTCCATCTCCACCATCCGCTGATTGACAGAAGGATTGTGAATAATCTCATTCGTCATCCAAATGCGCTCAGTGGGGAAGTGCTTGCGGGTTTCATAAGCCATCGCCACAGCACGTTCTACACCCCAACAAAAGCCAAAGGCTTCTGCTAACCGGATAGTAACATCTCCTTTTTGCAGAGTGTAGTTGTTATTGCGAATTTCCTGAATTAAATTGCTTTGATATTCAGATTGCAACTGAGTCGCGACTTCTGCTTGGTGACCAAATCCTTTACGATGATAATTTTCTGAATGTTGGAGCGAACGTTTAAAAGCTTTGGTATCCATTGTTTTTTCTCTTAAATTGCCACTTATCATTTTCTCGCGCAAAGACGCTAAGACGCTAAGAATTTCTTTGCCGCTTTGCGCAAAATTATTTTTTCTGTGCTTCGAGTTCAATTTGGCTATATAATTGCAAGGCAGAACTCCAAACTAAATAACCTTGTGAATTGAGATGTAACCCATCTGTACTCAGTTCGAGGCGGAGGTTAGTTTGGTTGTCAGCAAATAATGGATGCAAATTCAAATATTTCACGCCTTCTTTTTGAGCGATAGCTTGGAGCTGCTGGTTCAAGAAGCGAATGCGACCATTGGAAATCGCCAAAAGTTTTTCTCGCTTTTCCCAAGTTGTCTGTTCTCCTCCATGCGGTAAAATGGACTGCACAACGATTTGCGTCTGCGGATGAGCTTTTTTGAGATAACGTATAATTTGCAACTGATTGTTTAAAATTATCTTATCGCTTACGCCCCGGATTAGGTCATTAATCCCAATCATCACAAAAATTGTTTCTGGTTGGGTGGAGTTGAATAGTTCTAATCTTTTTAATAATCCTGTACTCGTTTCCCCAGAGATTCCTTGATTTAACCAATTTTTGTTTTGGGGTAATAACTCAGAAGGAAACCACAAACTCAAAGAATCTCCCAATAGTATGGTTAAATGCTGAGGACGCTTTTGGGCGGCTACTTTGGCTTCTTGTTTAAGGATGTCTATCCATTGCTGATAATTCAGTTTGTGACGCCGACCTAAGTTAGGTGTGACAGCTTGGGGTTGAGTGTCTCGATTGACTTGTGTGGGGGAAGTGATTGTTCCCAAAAAAGTAGTCGCTCTCTGCTGTCGATAAATGAGCAGGGCGACCGTCAACATGAGAACAATGTTGGTGAGTACAGAGAAAAATGCCCAGGTTGGAAAGGTTTTTGCAGGAGTAGACACGAGTAGCAAGACTTACCAAATCTTTGACTCAGATTTTAGACGCATACGCGAATAAATCCTACTGCTTGCTGCTGAAATTAATGCGGTCTGTGAACTCCTCGTTGTAACCTTCTTCACCGTGTTCGTTGATATCCAAGCCTTGTAATTCCGCCTCTTCCTTAACCCGCAGACCAACTGTGGCATCTACAATTTTCAGAATGATGAAGGTACCCACGCCACCAATGATATAGGCAACAACAGTTGCTAAGATTTGTGGAATCAATTGACCGGGATTGCCATACAACAAGCCATTTTTCCCTGCTGAGTTGACTGTAGTGGTAGCAAAGATGCCTGTGAGAATTGCTCCCACTGTACCGCCTACGCCATGAACGGGATATGTATCTAGGGCATCATCAATTTGCAGTTTGTGCTTGAAGGTAATAGCATAAAAGCAAACAAAAGCGGTAATGCTACCAATCAAGATTGCTGCTACTGGTGTGACAAATCCTGCGGCTGGAGTGATGCCTACCAAGCCTGCAACTGCTCCTGTCGCTGCTCCGACTGCTGTTGGTTTACCACTTAAGAAGGCAGAAGTACGAAGGCAGAAGGCAGAAGGCGTCCCCACGAATGAATTCGGGGGATTTAATAAAGTTGCTACGCGTTTATTTTTCTCCATAAATAAATTCAGGGGCTTTAAACCTTATGGCAGAGAACAGAGGACTTATTTTTGTATCAAAGCTTACCTTCTTTCCTTCTGCCCTCTGCCCTCTGCCCTCTGCCTTTCTTCGGTAAGACTTTTTCCAAAATCAGCCAGGTTAAAGCCCCCGCCGCCGCACTTGTATTCGTGGCAACAAAAGCGGCTGTTGCCAAGGGACCAGAAGCCAAAGCACTACCAGCGTTAAAGCCGAACCAGCCAAACCACAGCAAGCCTGCTCCCAGCAAAATAAAAGGAACGTTGTGAGGAGGGCTGAGGCGCTCAGGATAGGTTTTGCGAGGTTTGAGGACGATCGCCGCAACCAAGGCAGAAGCCCCAGAACTGATGTGGACGACTGTACCGCCAGCAAAGTCGAGGGCACCCCAGCCGCCGTACAAGCCCAACAATCCACCTTTAGCCCAAACCATGTGTGCCAGAGGGCTGTAAATAAATGTTGACCAGAGCAGCACAAACAAAGAGTATGCTGTGAAGTTCATCCGCTCTGCGATCGCCCCTGAAATCAGTGCTGGGGTGATAATGGCAAACATGGCTTGGTAAATCATGAATGCCTGATGCGGAATCGTCGGAGCGTAGGAAAGCACCTCAGCGGGGTTTGACCCTTTGAGATAATCGGTTAGCTCGTATCCCACACGATTTAAACCAAACCACTCCAACCCACCGATGATGGCGTTACCTGGAGCAAAGGCAAGGCTATAGCCCCAGAGAATCCAGGTAACTCCTACAATTGCCATCAGCACAAAGCTCATCATCAGAGTGTTGAGGATGTTGCGCGATCGCACAAATCCACCATAGAAAAACGCCAGTCCGGGCGTCATCAGCAGCACCAAGGCTGCTGAAATCAACATAAATGCTGTATCGGCAGCCGTTTGAGCATTAGAAATTGCTGCGTTGACATCAACGGGTGCAGCAAAGGCATTACCTATGAGCGGTCCACCCAAAAGCAGTAGAGCGCTAACCCCGATGATCAATACTTTTTTCAACACTTTTTTGTCCTTTTGCACTAACAGTTTTGTGTTAGGTAAATAGATTTGAGCATTGTGTGATACTGTGATTCCGTATGAAATATTACGAAAACTTGACTTTTGCGAAATTTTAATAAAAAAATCCGGCTAAATATACTTGTTAATTATTTAAAATTGTGTATTCTCATACTTTGACTTTCTGTTTTATTCAAGCAGTAGAAAATTTAAACCCACCCCCTATACAAAAGACAAAGAGGGTGGGTATATCGCTAATCAGCTAAAAAATCAAACAACCTAGAACTATAAAGCCTAGAAATTATAAAGTTGTCGGTAAATCTCCCCTGCGCGAAACTCCACCAGCGTGGCTAGCTGGATCGGAAAATCCACTTGCACCAGCCTCTTTGACAAATCCGCTGTATGCTTCCATACCGTGTTCGGCAATATCCAAGCCTTCAATCTCCTCTTCTCTAGTGACTCTGATACCTAAAGTCGCCTTAAGTGCTAACCAAAAGATGGTGCTGAGGAGAACGGTTATACCACCAACAGAGAGAACACCAAGCAACTGAGTAAAGAATTGACCTAAGCCACCACCTGCAAATAAACCCTTTGCAGGACCAAGACCATCAGTATACCAGGGGAATTGTGCTACACCAGGACCGACAGCAAACAGACCAACCGCTAGAGTTCCCCAAATACCACATACGAGGTGAACCGAGGTAGCTCCGACGGGGTCATCAATACGGAGTTTGTCAAAGAAAGTCACAGCGAAAACTACCACAATTCCGGCTACTAAACCAATGATAAAAGCACCGCCGAGAGTGACGTAAGCACAACCTGCTGTAACAGCAACCAAACCAGCCAAAATACCATTGATAATCATGGAAAGGTCTGGCTTACCCAGATATAACCAAGCTGTAGCTGTGGCAGCCAGTCCACCGACAGCACCTGCTAAGTTGGTGGTTAAGGCAATGTGACTAATGGCATTTGGATCAGCAGCCATAGTTGAACCGGGGTTGAAACCAAACCAACCCAACCACAGAATTAAACAGCCTAAGGTGGCAATGCTCATGTTGTGACCAGGCAAGGCAACCATTTGCCCGTCTTGATATCTTCCAATGCGTGGTCCCAGGAATGCTGCTCCCATTAAAGCTGCCCAGCCACCAACAGAGTGAACGACTGTAGAACCCGCAAAATCAAAGAAACCTCTGTCTGCTAGCCAACCACCACCCCAAACCCAGTGACCAGTGATGGGGTAAGCAATGCCTACAAGTAGCAGGCTAAAAATTAAGAAGTCAAGGAACTTAATCCGTTCGGCAACAGCTCCAGAAACAATTGTTGCTGCTGTTCCTGCAAAAGCCAACTGGAATAAAAACTTGGCAGCTAGTGGAACACCAGCCCAATTGAGAGCGCTGAAGACACCTTTGTAAGCATCCCCTGTTACAGGACTGTTATCTGCACCTTGCAGCAGAAACCCATTCAATCCAATAAAATCATTGCCATTGCCAAACATCAAGCCAAAACCGATCACCCAAAAGGCAACGGTGGCGAGAGCAAACACAATCAAGTTTTTAGCAAGAACGTTGACGGCATTTTTTTGGCGACAGAAGCCGGTTTCTAACATACCAAAACCAGCGTTCATGAAAATCACCAAAAAGGCGGCGATCGCTACCCAAAGAGTGTCAATTGCAACTTTGAGTTCTGCTGTGGTTGGTCCTGCTGGAGCAGGCGTTTGGGCAACTGCTGTATAACCCCACGCCAGCACAATCAGACAAGCTAGGGGGATGCAGGCTTGCCAGCTAGGAGACAACTGCTTAATGACTCCATTCAATCTCTTGACACTTGATATATATTGTGCATTGCTACCTAACAATTTTGCTGGTCGCTGCCTATTTTTTCTTCTCGATTTGTTTTTGTTTGGGATTTTTATCATCATGCGCTCAAGCATCCTGAATCAGAAAATATGTTGAGTATCAACAGCTAATACCCAAAGCTAAAAAAAGCTGTTTTTGATATTTGCCATTTAGGTTAGCTGTCTGTTTAAACTCACTGATTTTCATTACCAGTAAGTGGTTGTTTGAACAGGATATCAAATAACCTGTTCAGCAGTGGGTAATGCTACTTGTGTAGCTATTAAGAATATTCTTAAAAAACTATTATGTCGTTTCCAAAGTAGTCAAGTCTACTTCATTAACTCTTTAGGCATTATCTTTGACAAGATTAAATATCCAAATGAGTGAACTCATCATAACAAGATAGTCTTTAGATGACTAGTCATTCCTACAGAAGTCTTTGAAAACAGCATAATGGGTCTTTTTAGACAAAAATCAAAAGTTAACCACCAAACAGGACCAATTTTGTCTTGTTTTCTATTACGTTCTTATTTTTACCTTCACTTATTTGTTCCTACGTGCTGAATAGAAATGCTTTGTACTGAACCTTTCTGAGTCTTCAAGCGTATGACAAACCACCTATAAACATTGCTTCAAAAGCATAAAACATAAAAACAAGTCAATACAATGATGAAAATTGTGATACTAAAATTCTGTAGTTTTTAATACAGTTTTTTTGAAACTTTCAAATTCAGTACTCGCGTTACATTCTTGCTATCTTTCAACAGGAATATAGAACCGTCAAATGTAATTATTAAATTTTTATAAAAAATATTCCTAAGCTGTTATTTATGGATATCTTGATGTGAAGAACCCAGCTTTAAACATCAGATCACCCACTACTAATGCTCATGGCTATAGCAGGAAAAAGACTAGTATATTTTTATACAAACATATAAATATTTTTACTTATATTTTTATGGTGATTGCATCTGCCTTAAATATTGCTCGTAACCAACTTGTTCTAGTTTTGCTTGCTTTGCGATGACTGATTCCGACAAGTTTTGACGGTACTGCAGCACCTTCTCGAGTAATTCGCTTTGCTGGGTTGCAAGAATTTGTACTGCCAAAAGCCCAGCATTTTTAGCATTACCTATAGCAACAGTTGCCACTGGTATACCAGCAGGCATCTGTACTATGGAATACAATGAATCAACTCCTTGTAAGTGACGACTAGGAACAGGAACACCGATAACAGGAAGTGGGGTTAAAGATGCTACCATTCCTGGAAGATGAGCAGCGCCACCGGCACCAGCGATAATCACCTTAATGCCCCGTTCGTGAGCAGATTTGGCATATTCCACCATGCGTTCTGGAGTACGATGGGCGCTGATAATTGCTACCTGTGTGGCAACACCAAATTCTTCACAAACTGCGATCGCGCCTTGCATAGTCGGCAAATCCGAATCGCTGCCCATAATAATACCGACAAGGGGAGTCATAAGCAATTCAAAATTCAAAATTCAAAATTCAAAATTTAATTTAGGAGAAAGTCTAATCGAAGCAACCACAACAGGTAAAGAACTGAGAGTGGTGGAACCGTTCACTCATGTAGATAATCATCTCATTTAGAGGTATGTAGTGGCTGACATCCGCGCGATTTTTGATTTATCACTGCCTATAACGACGGCAGGCTGAGAACCCTTGACGGTGTGACCGACTCAGTCGGGCACACCCGTCATGCCGGCAAGGGATGAAAGCCGCCTACGTAGGCTTGAGCCTACCGTGCAGTTAACTGTATGGACAATTTACAGATTCTGACATACTCTAAAGATAGAGCGTGTTACAACACGAAACCATTGTAGGAAAGTCTTCCGCTTCCATGCCCAGCAAACCGATAACGACACTGGCTTCTGGGAAAAAGGCAAATAAACAGAATATTTAAATCCATCTGAGGGGGGACGCCTCTTGGATGTAAAACTAAAATGCTTGTTGAGACGGTCTGGCGGGGAGTAAGTCACGAGGCTGCTCTAGTTAAGAGTCTAAGAAACAGGAACAAAGGTGTAGCAGCACGGCTTGAGCCTGCTGTGGAACAGCTTTTAAGAATCTCCGTGGCGTAGCAAAGGAGAGTGCGTCAATGCCTCTAAAATCAGGTCAGATTGAACTATCTTCTTGCTGACGTGATGACCGAAGCAACACAAAGCCTGATTGGTAATCCTGTAGACATTATCAACGCTCGAGTACCCGGCAGCTTAGATTTGCAGATGCTCTCAATTAACCCACAGGGCATAGTTGAGCAAATCCTACCAATGTCTAAAGTCCTCAAGCGGGTTCCGCCAATTGACTTGCAAGTCTTAGATGTTGCTGGTGACTGGATTTCCCTGGGCGGTGTAGATTTGCAGATTAACGGCGCGTTAGGGTTGGCGTTTCCTGACTTATCAGCAGAAAATTCTCACCAATTGGTAAAGATTTGTGAATTTTTGTGGGATGTGGGAGTGGACGGTTTTTTACCTACCTTGGTGACAACTTCGGTAGATAATATTCAGCGATCGCTTGCTGTCATCTCTGATTTTATGAAGCTTACCTCCAACCGCTCTTTGTATGGGGAAGGTAGTGCCAAAATTTTAGGAGTGCATTTAGAAGGACCATTTTTGAATCCTCAAAAGCGTGGCGCACATCCAGCAGAGTACCTGCTCCCTCTTACTTTGGAGGAAGTCAAGCGGGTTTTGGGTAATTACGCCCATATTGTGAAAGTCATGACTTTAGCACCAGAGTTAGATCCAACTGGTGAAGTCATCACCTATTTGCGTTCTTTGGGTATTACTGTCAGTTTAGGACATTCGCAAGCCACAGCAACAGAAGCGGAACGTGCTTTTGAACAAGGTGCAACAATGGTGACTCATGCTTTTAATGCTATGCCACCATTACACCACCGTGAACCAGGATTGTTGGGGGCGGCAATTGTCCATCCTCATGTTATGTGTGGTTTTATTGCTGATGGTCAGCACGTTTCACCAACAATGCTACAAATTTTACTACGTGCCAGCAGTGACCCTTTTTCTCAACAAGAGCAACACGAGATATACAAACAAAAACTTTTCCTTGTCAGTGATGCGCTTGCACCTCTGGGATTGCCTGATGGGGTGTATCCTTGGGATAATCGGCAAATTGAAGTGAACAATGGAACGGCACGGCTCCCAGATGGAACTTTATCGGGGACGACTTTACCTTTATTGGTAGGTGTGCAAAATTTAGTGAAGTGGGGAATATGTGATGTAGAAAGGGCGATCGCACTTTCTACCATTGCACCACGAAGTGCGATTGCCGCCTCAGCAATTCTCTCTGGTACTGCTGCTAATCAATTACTGCGTTGGCATTTAGATGAGTATACACAAGAACTCTCATGGCAGCGGTTGTTGTCTTAATATTTCCCGTCAAGACGTACAACTAAGCAAAGATATTCTTAGTGGTTCGCACACATGGTACTTTGAAGCATTGGAATGGTTAGATATTGAGTTTCATGAACGCAGCCGACGATAAAACGATAGTTAAAGAATATTTCAATTCCACAGGCTTTGACCGTTGGAGACGTATCTACGGTGATGGCGAAGTCAACAAAGTCCAGCTAGATATTCGCAATGGACATCAACAAACAGTTGATAAGGTACTAGGCTGGCTCCAAGCCGATAACAATTTAGCAAGTCTATCTATCTGCGATGCTGGATGTGGTGTGGGTAGTCTCAGCATACCCCTTGCAGAAGCTGGAGCAAAGGTCTACGCCAGCGATATTTCGGAAAAAATGGTACAGGAAGCCAAAGAAAGAACCATTAGCATCTTGGGAAGCGAAAATCCCACATTTGCTGTGCAGGATTTAGAAACGTTAAGCGGTAGCTATCATACAGTGATTTGCTTGGACGTTCTCATCCACTATCCTCAGGAAAAAGCAGATGAGATGATTTCTCATTTGTGTTCTTTAGCACAGTCACGGCTGATTCTCAGTTTTGCACCGAAAACCTTTGCCCTAAGTTTGTTAAAGAAAATAGGGAGTTTCTTTCCAGGTGCGAGTAAAGCGACTCGCGCCTATCTGCACCGTGAAGCTGATGTGGTGAAAATTTTGGCAAGTAATGGCTTTACTGTGCAACGCCAGTCTATGACTCGCACGCGCTTCTATTTCTCTCGCCTATTGGAAGCAACACGCCAGTAAGCTGAAAATCGCGGCAAGATAAGCTCTATCTTCTGCTGCGATTTTAAAGCTTTTCTTCCATTTATTTATTAACAAAAGTATTTTATCTTACAGTTAGAGGAGCAATTGACTTGAAAGTTAAAAGTTATTGCAACTTGTATTGCTGCTGTTTTTACTAGTGAGTGGAAGCTTGAGGAAAGTGAGGTTAGAATCACAGACAAGGTTTTAATCACAAAGATAACAACTATGAAGACTGCTGAGAAATTGGCTGCGGGTTGGCTACTTACACTCGGATTCATGTTTTTGTCCCTCTCAGCTTCTGCAGTCATGCAGAAAAATGATATGCAGAAGGAAATTTCACCACGTTCGAGACCAGTTGCAGATTATCTAGATATTCCTGTTCAAGATTTTCGTAATGAACATGCAATCAGTGTACTTGATAATGCTGCGTTGAATGGTCTAATTTTTGGCGTTCCTACGTCAGTACTGGGAGTATGGCTAGCATTGGGAGCATACCGTGAAAGTCAGCAGGAGAGAAAGGCGATTAAGGCACAAGCGAAGGATCAGCTACAATCTACGTTTTATCAGATGATTCAAGAAAATAATGGGCGCATCACTCTTATCAGCTTTGCAATGCAGTCACAACTCCCACCAGCAACCGCCAGGCAATATCTAGATGAGCAAGCTAAATTATTCAATGCTAACTTTAAGGTAAGTGAAGAAGGGGGAATCTCTTACGATTTTTATATTTAAAGAGGAATTTGGCAGAAATTGAACCCCATGACGCAAATTTTTTTGAGCTTAGCAGCCATTCTAGGCGGTTTATCTGTAGCTGCAGGTGCTTTTGGCTCCCATGCTTTGCGGGAAAAAATTAGTGAGCGATCGCTAGAAATTTTTGACATCGGCGCTCGTTATCAGATGTATCATGCTCTAGCACTGCTCGTCGTCGCACTACTCCTCAGCCGTATCGAGTCACCTCCCTTGATTCTTTTAGCAAGTGGCTGGCTGTTCATCATTGGTATTACTATTTTCTCAGGGAGCTTGTATGCTTTGAGCTTGAGCGGTGTCAAGTCTTTAGGAGCGATCGCTCCAATCGGGGGAGCAGCGTTGATCGCAGGTTGGGGTGCTTTAGCTTTTGCCGCTTGGAGTTTCAAATAGTTAAAAATTATGAATTATGAATTATGAATTGTAAAAAGAATAATCATTCATAATTCATAATTCTGGGAAAGTGCAACAGTTATAGCGCAACTCAATTGAATGAAGTAATTATTTATCTGTGTCCCATGAGTGTCCATCTGTGGTTCATTATTTCTTTGGTGTACCTTATACCAATTCTCCAGGAAGCTCCACTTAATATTAGAAAACGTAGACGCGCAGCGGCGTGCCGCAGGCTACCGCCAAGACGCCAAGCACGCCAAGAGTGAAAGAGTAAGTATTAAGTGCTTTTTTTACAGAGAATAGGTATTACAAGGGTTGCAAACCGCTATAACAGTTATTTCAGGACAACGCGATCGCGTCCTTTCCGTTTTGCTTGAATAAGCGCTTTTTCAGCAGCATTGATCAGAGTCTCAGGCTCTGTTTCAGATTCTGGTATGATGCTAGCAACGCCCAAACTGACAGTTAAAACATTAGCTGGAAGACCACCCATACCAGGATACTCGCAGGAAATTTCCAATGCTTTGACTTGCTCGCGGATGTTTTCAGCGATAGATATAGCAGTCATCGCATCTGTTTTAGCGAGAATGGCAAATTCTTCACCACCATAACGAGCAACTAATACTGAAGTACGTTCATCGCTGGTACATACAGGACTCTTAACAGTGCTGACTTGTGAGAAGCTGCTATAATCCAGCAGACGCTTGACGCAGTTATCAATAACCTTAGCGATTTGCCGTAAACAATCATCTCCTGCTGTATTACCGTAGTTCTTGTTATAAATTTTGAAATAGTCAATGTCGCACAAAATGAGTGATAAGGGAGTGCGATCAAGAGCAGCTTTTTGCCACTCTATTTGCAAGTGAGTGTGAAAGTTGCGGCGACTAATCAGTTGAGTAAGTTCATCCAAACTAGAAAGAACGCGTAATTCCTGGTTTTCTTTTTCCAACTGATTCACACGAGAATTGTTCCCATCCTGCCTTGTTTTAAGCTGTCTAAAGTACAAACGATACAATTCATATGTCGGAGTACAGTACTCGCCTTGCAAGTTGACTAGCCCCATACTCTGTAATTTATATGCAACAACTGGCTCTAATTTCACAGGGCTTGTCGCAAAAATGACCTCAGCAAAAGCAGCTTCCAATTCTGGCTGCTCTCGCAGTGCTAGCATATACTGTCTTAAATACTCGTTGTAAATTCCTGTTTCTGTAGGTGCTTGTTGCAACAGTTGCTCCAAATCCCGTTGTAACCCACCCTTACCCATGAGAGAATACAAAGCCAGTCGAACTAAATAAGGATGTCCTCCAACCATTGCCATCAATCTCTCAACTTCGGAACCATTTGTCCAGTCCAGTCCGTGACGTTGTGCCAAATCTTGCACTTGTTCTTTTGTAAACGGTGGTAACTTCAGTGGTAATCCGATATGAAATGGAGATGGAGTCAGTCTGAGGACAAGAAAAATTTCCGTTGAGTAAGCCAACACAAGACGGAGTTTTTGCCAAATTTCTACACCTTTGGCTTGCTCGTACCAGAAGCGTAGCAATGATAGAAACTCGTCGGTAATTTCTGGATACTCAAATACCCAATCCATCTCGTTTAATACTAAGACAAGGGGATTTTTCAGAGAAGGCAATAAATACTCTTGAAAGTACAAAGAGCAGCTGACTTTACTGCCAATTTCCTCATTCCAATAATCATTGAGTTTTGGTTCTAGCCCTAACTCCCGGGTAATATTGGCACAGAACCAGCGCAAAAATTTATCGATGTTGGCAAATACTCCTTTGTCTGCTTGCTGAAAGTCCAAACTTACGGTGCTGTATTCAAGATTAGCTGCGTGAGCAAGAATGCGTAAGATCAGGGAACTCTTCCCCATCTTCTTAGGAGCTTTGATGCAAATAACACTCCCTGGTTGTGCTATTTCTGCGTAAGCAAGCTGTTCAATTGGTGGACGAGGAATGTAGAATTTAGAATCTAGGGATACTGGACCACAAGGAAATTCTAGGGATATGGCGATCGCTGTACGGTTGAATTCGCGAATTAACTGCTGTTGCGCTCTATTCAAACCCCGACGTTCCAATGTCTGACGGAAGTTGGATTTATTTATCGGTTCTTTCCAAACTTCACTTAGCAATTGCCATAAATGAGAAGCTACTTTTCTAACTCGTTCTTCTCCGTAGTGTGCTTCCGACGCTATGCTAGTATAAGTTTTGCCATCCCACGTAGAGCGCAGCACTATTTCCTGGAGTGGAGTTAAAGCGTTGGGAAGCGTTGCTTTTAGTAACAGTAGGACTTCTTCTATAGTCATTAGTCATTGCGTCCGACTTCTGTGTAAGAGTTCCTGAAATAATTTTTCTTTGCAAAATTTTAAGTGATTACAATAACCCCGATGTAGCTCCTCAGTAGAGAGGATAGTCTGTCTTGTTCAAAAAAGCTACAAAAAAGTATTGACATTTATTTGAAAATATGAAAATGATGCCTACTTCAGGTTACAGTTTTTTTAGAAATCTTATAACGTATGAGAATTTAGACTTTTTGTAGATTTATATACTGACTTGAAGACATTTTTACACAGTCAATCAACGAAATGTAGCCTATTTTTTCTTAATAAATGTGTTAATGACCAAAAGACTGGTTACATTCGTCCATATACGTTTCTCTAGATTCAATTCAAATTAGTGGTAAAGGTGATTGATTTCCGAGTTAATCACACAAAAGTTAAAAGAATGTTAACAAACCTGACACTTTCCATGTTTATACTGTCCTCAGGGTGCTAAGACAGCTTAAGAGCTACAGGATATCTTCCTCATCGTACAGCAGCTATGTATATCGAAGGACCAGCTACCAACGAATGGGAGTTACAACTCTCATCACAAAGCACCCAAAACATCCCAAAGCAAGAGCAACTGCAAACAGCTCAAGTCTTATTAGAAAAGTGTCAATGCTTGCAAGCAGATTGGCAAGAGGCGTTAGCAACCAGTGGTTTGGGGTTGTGGAATTGGAATTTGGTGAGTGACAACATTTATTACACCCCTCACTGGAAGCACATCCTGGGGTATGAAGCAGAAGAAATCGAAAACAATCACACATCTTTTAAGCGACTCGTACATCCACAAGACTTATCCAAACTTTGTGAGGTTGTGAACGACTATCTGCAAGGGCGTACACCAGTTTACGAAGTCGAATTTAGAATGTTGAGTAAATCCGGTGAGTGGAAGTGGATTTTAGACAGGGGAAAGGTTTTGCAGTGGGACGAATCTGGAAAGCCAGTGCAGATGGTGGGAACGCACCAGGATATTACTAAGGAAAAACGCTTAGAAGAAGCTTTACAGCAGCAACAAAAGCGGGAGCAACTGCTTAATGCTGTCCGCAAGCGCATCCATTCTTCTTCTGGGGTGGAACTCATACTCCAAACTGCTGTAGAAGAAGTGCAGCGGTTTTTGCAAACTGATCAAACAGTTATTTACCGCTTTGGGCCAGACGGAAGTGGTATGGTAGTTTTTGAGTCAGTCAAAGAGCCATACCCGGTTGATTCATTCGTTGAAGGTCAAAATAAAGCCAGTTTGGTTGTTCCCATTCTCTTAAAAGTACAAGAGGATGAGAACAAGCCATCCGTCTCAATCCAAAATCCACAATTAGCGCTTCTCAATTCCTGCTTAGGAGAGAGTCAAAATCATTTATGGGGACTACTCATAACTTATGACTGTTGCGGTTTGCGTCAATGGCAAGAATGGGAGATAGAGAGTGTTAAACAATTGAGTGTAGAAATTGCGATCGCGCTCAAACAATGCCAACTTTTTGAACAAATCCAAACAGAAATTGCTTCAAGGCTATTTGTTGAAGCGCAAGAAAAGAAAAAATCTCAACAGTTAGAAAATACGCAACAAGAACTCAAAAATACCCGAGAGCAGTTATTGCAGAATGACAAAATGGCTAATCTCGGTCAAGTTGTGGCAGAAGTCACTAACGAAATTTATCACCCCACTCACTTCATTCACGCCACCTTGTATTCTGCTAGCGATTACGCTGAAGAATTAATCCGGCTTTTAGAACTTTACCAATACTACTATCCCAATCCTGTACCAGTTATTACCTCACAGCTTCAACGCCTCGACCTCGATTTTATTAAAACAGACTTTTTGAAATTGTTGTGGTCAATGCGAGCAGGATCTGAGCGCATGAAAGAAATTGTTTTTGCCTTACAAAGTTTTTCAAATTTTGACGATGGTCAAATGAGAAAAGCTAATCTGCATCAAGGACTTAGCCATGTTTTGAGGATTTTGCAGCATCGCCTCAAAGAACAGCCAGATAGACCACAAATTGAGGTCATTAAAGAATTTGGGGAGTTGCCGTTAGTGGAGTGCTATCCTGATGAGCTAAATCAGGTGTTTATGAATATTTTAACTAATGCCATTGATGCCATAGAAGAAAGGTTGAAATACGATGACTCTTTCACTCCCAAAATTTGGGTTCATACAGAAGTTGTTCAAAGCCATCTATCATTAGTAAGAAAATATGATCAACAACCATTGAAACAACACAAAGTTGTGATTCGCATTTCTGATAACGGTAAAGGTATTCTCCCCCACATTCAAAGACATATCTTTGAACCTTTATTTACAACCAAACCAAAAAGCAAAGGTAAGGGACTGGGACTATCAATCAGCCAACAAATAATTGTCGAAAGACATCAGGGTAAGCTGCAGTGTTATTCTCAGTTAGGTAAAGGTACAGAGTTTGTGATCGAGATGAATATCAAAGCACTACACCGATATCATCAAACACGGTAGCTTTTAGGCGATCGCGTTAGCGCA
Organism: Scytonema sp. PCC 10023; assembly: GCF_963920835.1. Classification (NCBI taxonomy): domain Bacteria; kingdom Bacillati; phylum Cyanobacteriota; class Cyanophyceae; order Nostocales; family Scytonemataceae; genus Scytonema; species Scytonema sp. PCC 10023. Next base: position 82,531 of record NZ_CAWUDP010000019.1, on the reverse strand, counting down.
AAGCACAGGCTACCGCCAAGAACCCAAGAACGACAAGGAACAGAGGAATATTTATTACGTGCAAATTTATAGAGAATTGGTATAAGGTGTAAAATGTAGGGTTGCAATACCTTGCAACCCTCTCAACCGAGATGTATAAGAGATACTTTATAAAGTAAACCTTAAATTGTAGGGTGCGTTAAAGCCGAAAGTACGGCACCGCCAAACAGTGGTGCGTTACGGCTCATTCCTACTCTCACAAGACGCTCAAATCCTTACATAGCCGCAGGACACCCTACTTAATATTTACTTTATAAATGACCTCTAAGCTAGATATGGACAAGCTTATCTATGACTTCGATTCCCCATAAAAGTCGCAAATTTCCAACTCAAGCAATAGGAGCCAAGATTTTCCACTGGATGAACATCATTAGTTTGTTTATTATGCTCACCAGTGGATTGCAAATTTACAACGCCAATCCTGTTTTTGGTGGACGAGCAGGTTTGCACATTCCCCCTATATTTACTTTAGGAGGTTGGCTCGCTGGGGGTAGACACTGGCATTTTGCTGCTATGTGGCTATTTTCGCTTAATCTTTTGTGGTATGGCATTTATATTTTACTCAGTCGGCGCTGGCAACATCGATTTGTAGGTGTCAATGACCTTAAAGCATTGCAAAAAAGTAAAAATTCAAAACGCCTCATTTATGCTTGGCACCGTATCGTCTATACAGCTATTATTCCAATTTTACTGCTGGCTATATTCACAGGTATAGGAATGTACAAACCTGCACAGTTTTCTTGGATTGTGGATATGTTTGGCAGTTGGCAAGCACTGCGAATCGTTCACTTTTCTTCGGTACCGATGGTTATTTTATTTGTCGTAGCTCACTTTTTGTTAGGACGTAACGCTGGAGGTGAGGAGTTAACTGAATCAATGTTTTGGTAAACGAACGGTAGAACAGGAGCGGGGGATTGGAAGGAGAATAACTAATGACTAATAAGTAGGTTTGTGGAATTAAAATTAACCATCGTAGTAGGATGGGAAGCGCGATAGCGTAACCCATGCTGCTCAAGGAATTGATGCCCTGCGGCTGCGCCTAACACATCCTACGTTTAATTATGTCCGCTTACTTAACTAGAATATGAATTTCATTCGTGTAAATCGTCCTCAATTATCACGCCGTCATTTTATAAAACTTTCTGGACTCTCTAGCATGAGTATTCTTCTTGGTGGATGTGGTACACCAATATTTGAAGATGTTGTGGGCAAACTTTCTGAACCACTCAATCAGAAGCTTGAAGCTTTCATACTTAACCCACAAAAACCCGTGCCAGAATTCTCTGCCAGTGAGATTGAACCAGAAGCTTTGCTAATTAATAGCTTCAGGAATACTCCAATTATTGACCCAGCAAAGTATCGTTTAATTATTGACGGTGAGGTCAATAATCCTGTGAGCTTAAGTTTAGCAGAAATTCAATCTTTGCCTTTAACATCCATGATTATTCGCCATGTTTGTGTGGAAGGTTGGGCGGCAATTGTACAATGGGGAGGCGTTCGTCTACGAGAAATTGTTGCTCTTGCCCAGCCTAAAGCAAATATCCGATATGCTTACTTTAAATCCGCTGATGGTTACTATTCAAGCTGGGATATTGCTTCAAGTTTGCATCCCCAAACTTTATTAGTTTATCAGAAAAACGGTGAACCTTTGCCAGTAGAAAATGGTGCGCCCTTGCGTTTAGCTTCTCCCGTTAAACTTGGATATAAGCAAAGTAAGTGGGTAACTCAAATTACCCTTGTAAGTCAATTGTCCCTTTTTAGAGGCTATTGGGAAGACCAAGGTTATGAATGGTTTGCAGGACTTTAAAAATTCGCTCATTCAAAATTCGCTCATTCAAAATTCAAAACAGCGTTTTCTGACCCAGGAGGCGAAGCCTCCAAACCCTCGTTACCAGGTTCAACCTGGTAACGAGATATTAGAGCCTCTGGCTCGTGTTGGGTGCAAGCTCTGAGCAAATAAGTAATTAACTACTTATGAAACACAGATAAATTCATACCTTAGTAGACTGGAAACCGCTATAAATATTTACAAATTATAATTTTTTTTATTTATTTGTTTATTGTTTTAGCAAATATTATGAACTTTTTTGATAAGTTAAATCAGGCAATTTCACAAAATCAAAGTTTACTATTTGTAGGGTTAGACCCTAATCCAGAAATGATACCCGCCCGCTACAAATCTCAAGATATCATTTCGGGCTTGTGGGATTGGTTACAATTTATGATTTCTGAAACAGCCGATAAAGTCTGTGCCTATAAACCTACACTTGGATTTTATGAAGCTTTAGGTGCTCCAGGTATAGAATTACTGCAACGAACTCTAGCAGCTATCCCCCCTCATATTCCGATTATTTTAGATGCCAAACATAGTGATTTAAACACAAGTACTATTTTTGCTCAGACTGTGTTTGCTCAATGGAATGTAGATGCTATAACTTTGAGTCCCTATATAGGACAAGACCATGTAGCCCCTTTTTTGGTTTACCCAGATAAGGCTGTTTTTATTTTGTGCTGTACTTCTAATCCTACTGCTGTCACTTTACAGCAATATCCTTCCATTGAATCACCCCTTTATTTGCAAGTTGTCAAGGAATCAAAAAATTGGGGAACTCCAGAACAACTGGGTTTAGAAGTGGGAACTACGAATCCTGATATTTTGGCTCGTATTCGTGCAGTTTCTCCCGAACGAATTATTATGGCTCGTAGCATCTGGGCAGAGGGTAACAACCTTTCCAAAATTTTAGCAGCTGGTCTGAATGCTAACGGTGATGGTCTGCTGATTCCTGTTCCTCAAGATATGTTGACACAGGAAGATTTGTCTGAGCAAGTTCAGTCTTTGCAAGCAGAAGTGAATCAAGCAAAAACTGAAATTATTTATGATGCTTCGAGTTGTTCTTTATGGTTACCTGATGTTTGTTTTTTAGACCAACACCCGCTACAAGATTTGATTCTGCAACTTTATGATATTAGTTGCATTATGTTTGGGAACTATGTGCAAGCATCAGGTGCCACATTTCCTTATTATGTCGATTTACGGAAAATCATTTCTAATCCGCAAGTTTTCAATCAAGTTCTTAATGCTTATGAGGATATTTTGAAAAGCTTAGAATTTGATAGAGTCGCAGGTATCCCCTACGGCTCTTTACCTACAGCAACTGGTTTAGCCTTACGTCTCAATTGTCCCATGATTTTCCCTCGTAAAGAAGTGAAAGCACATGGAACTCGAAGGTTAATTGAGGGTGAGTTTTCTCCTGGAGAGACGGTTGTGGTAGTTGATGATATTCTCATCAGTGGTAAAAGTGTAATGGAAGGAGCAGGAAAGTTAAAATCTGTGGGATTAAATGTTAATGACATCGTGGTTTTTATCGACCATGAACAAGGGGTAAAAAATCGGTTACAAGAAAATGGTTATCGGGGTCATTCTGTTTTAACGATGTCGGAAATCACAGAAACCCTGTATCAAGCCGGACGAATTAATGAAGAGCAATTTTCTGCTTTGAGTGAACAATCAAATGTGTAGTACGATGTTTTGCCTGTAGTAATCCGACAGTTCTGTCTTACTCCCCCTGTGTTGTTCTCCCTTGCGGTGGATGTTGGTGATACGCTCTTTCTATAGGGTCTAATGTAGTGTTGCCTACTATAGGAGGTTATACTCATGTATTTTTTCATGCAAGCAGCAGCGCAAGCAGCTAAAGAACCATACCAATTTCCTTGGGCTTTCACAGCTGTGTATGTGATTGGCTTTATTGCTGCTGTCACCATCGGCTCAATTGCTTGGTACAACTCTAAGCGCCCCGCAGGTTGGGAAGACAAAGAGCGTCCTGACTTTGTGCCTAAAGTTGATAAAGATCCAACTCCAGGGTTGGGTGAGCCGAAGTCCTAGATAGTACTGAGTTGTGAGTATTCAAGAGCCAGTATTATAACTTCTGATTTTTTTATTTTGATAACAAAAAATAAGTGACAGAAAGACAAGTACTTACTCAGGATTCATTGCTCACAACTCAGAACTGTGTTGGATTCATTGCTCAGAACTGAAAGAACCCTCAGTTCTGAACCTCAACCCAACGGCGGTAAAGCTTTTGAATTTGTTTGAGAATGGCGTTAGACCCAGGTTGGGTTGAATCATTTTTGTCTGATAATTGTTGTAATTTCGTCAAGAGTCTTGCTTCTTCTGTTGCCACTTCGCCATCACTGTAAATTAAACCACTGATGGCTTCTATCAGGTTCTGGTAATCTGCTGCGCTGGGGCGATCGCCTAAATATTCCTTCACCCACTCGTCAAACTGTTCTGGCTGCACAGCAACCAATTCATGCAGCAAAGGCTGAATTTCTGGATTTGTCGCCACACCCTTTTCCTGAGCTATTTTGCGAAGATATTCTCTCTCTTCTGGCTGAATTCTGCCATCAATCCAAGCTGCACCAATCAGGATTTTAACCAAGTTTGTCACACTGGAATTATTAACCATGTATTTTTCCTCAAGGAATTAGGAATTGGTCTTCTTCCCTATTTTCCCTATTCCTCATTCCTCCTTCACGGAAAAATTTTACATTTTAAATAGTATTTCCCCTTAATTTTTGGTTTTTCTTAAGCGCACCATAAAAAAGCCATCCATGTCTTGTTGGTGGGGCAAAACTTTCATCCAGCCTTGTGCTGTGGAGTACGCACTAGCAGAGGAATCCACACTCGGAGGCTCTATTTCCCAATTTGGATTTTCAGCCAGAAATGACGAAACCACATCTTCATTCTCTTTTGGATGCAACGTGCAGGTGGAATAAACAAGGACACCATCTTGCTTGACAAAAGTAGAAGAATGTGCTAATAATTCTTTTTGAAGCACCGAGAGTTCTTCCACACTTTCTGGTGTCTGTCGCCAACGAGCATCAGCATGGCGGTGTAAAGTACCCAAACCAGAACATGGTGCATCCAGTAATACGCGGTGAGCAGTGTTTTCCAACTGGGGCATATTACGGCTGTCACCAGTGGAAATTTCGATAGATTTTAATTTCAACCGTTGAGCATTTTTTTGAAGTTTTACGAGGCGCGAGGGAGTGCGATCGCAAGCAAAAATTTTCCCTGTATCCCTCATCAACTCTGCAATGTGAGTTGTTTTACCTCCTGGTGCAGCACAAGCATCAATCACCACCTCACCTGGTTGCGGGTCGAGTAAATGAGTCACCAACTGGGCGCTACTATCTTGTACAGTCCACCAGCCCTCGTCATAACCAGGCAGATTTTGAATAGGACCAGCGTTACTGATCAATCGTAAAGCTTGCGGTAGGTGAGGAACACGTTGAAACGAAACACCAGCAGATGACAACGCCTCCTCAACTTCTTCTAGAGAGGTGCGAAGGGGATTTATCCGCAGGTCAATTGTAGGAGTTTTGTTCATCCATAAGCAAAGTTGTTCTGTTTCTGCCAAACCGAATTGTTCCAGCCAAACTTGAATAATCCAGTCAGGAAAGCTGTATAAAATACCCAAGCGTTCCACGGGGTCAGAAAATTTCTTACACAAGAAAGAAGATAGAAAACTTTCTTCATTCTTGATTCTTCCATCTTCTTTCTTTTCTAAACGAACATATTGCCGCAATAAACCATTAACAAAACCCGTCAGTCCAGAAAAGCCATTCTCTCTAGCAAGTTGCACGGTAGTATTTACAGCAGCACTTTCAGGAATTCGTTCCTGATACTGTAGTTGGTACAAGCCCAAATGCAGAATGGTGCGGAGGTCTTTTGGCTGTTGGTGAGATTTCTTTTTACCTAATTGGTCGATAAGGGCATCAAGGGTACGCTGTCTTCTGGTGCAGCCATAAACTAATTCTGTGACAAGGCGGCGATCGCTATCAGGTAGATTTGCTTTTTGCAGAACTCTATCTAGCGCAATGTCAGCATAAGCCCCCTTGTGAACGTCTCGCAAGGCAATAAAAGCAAGTTGACGGGGGGATGTGAGCAATTCAAAATTCAAAATTTAAAATTCAAAATTGGACAAGCCGATGGTAGCAAGTATCCTAGCGGTCTTGCTTGTACAAATGAAATGCATTCATGCGATGAGGTGCGTTTACGTGACCGTAACGCACCCTGGTTTCATGAAAATGAGCTTTAAGTTACTTTACAAGCTTTAACTCAAGTACACAGTGTCAACCTGGACGAGTTCAAACTCACAAGCCCTAGAAGCAGGTTCTACGGTAAATGGCGCAAAAGTTACTAAAGGTAAAAATGTGGGGTTTTGCAATAGTTCTTTTGCTAACAAGAATCCAGCGATTGTCCAAGTTTGATATTTTCTGGCTTGTTTGCCCATCAGTCGCCCTTTCTTACCGTCGTAATACTCTGGCCATTCGTCTAGATGCAAACGTGCTTCTGCAATTTCAACAGCTTTATGTCCAAGCTCTATTCTATTAGTTTTTACAGCCGCCGCTGACAACAACCACAATAAGACTGGCCAACTTCCACCGTTGTGATACGACCAAGGTCTATTTTTGGGGTCACATCCAGTGACAATCCTGTACTCTTCGTTTTCCAAAGCTGGGAAACAAATTTTCATGGGCATATCTCCCACCAAATCATCCCATCTCTCCTCGATGAGATTCATAATTGCTTGTGATTGCTCTTCACTCGTCAGATCTGAGACAACAGCCACCAAGTTTCCTAAAGAAAAGAAGCGAGTATCTAACTGCGAAGGTCCAACATTACCAACGAGAAAACCACCTTTTCTTGGCAGCCATTTGTCCAATTCATAATAGGGTAGCGAATCTGCATATATATTGAAGGGATTAGCTGCTGCTTTGCCATACTCTTCACTCTTGAAGCGATAGATCTTGTTTAAGCGATGAAGATCCATCCAATAATACTGGCGAATATGAGTCCGTAGAAGCGGCAAGCGATTATCGATCGCTGTCACAATATCTTCGTTACCTTGACAAATCAACAGCTCTCTAGCAGCACGCAATGCAGCAAAAAATAGAGCTTGAATTTCCAAGGGATGCCCATAGATACCCATACGACGGTCAATCATACAAGCCCCGTCTGGAACCAAGATCGTTGGGTACATATCAAACCGAGTTGCCAAACACAGTTCCATAATCAATCTCAAACCGTGTTGGAATTGAGGTTGATAAGCCAGAGAAAAATCTTTTGTAGCAACTACATAAGCACGCAATAAAATCACCCACCACAAGCAGGAATCAACAGGTGTGACTCGCGCAATTGCGTGTTCGCCAAAATCTGCTTCTAAATATTCTTCCTCACCATCAGATACAACTTTAAAGCTTGCCGGCATTAAACCTCGACCCGGCTTATAAGCATCTAATTGCCTTTCTTTAGGCTGTAACTTTAAGGTTTCTTCTAAAAAGTTGCGGACAATATCCGTTCTACCTTTCATTAGAAAAATGAGAGCAGAAGACACAAAATCCCGAACAAAACACTGATCGTAATTCAACGCTTCTACTGTTGCATCATAAGCAGCTACTGTCCCTACAGGACGACCTTTATAATACAGAATCGACTTTTCTAGCGCTGTCCACGCCTCTTGTTCTATACTTTCACTCGATACCAAGCCATCTAATTGCATTGTAGGGAAAACTCCTTTTATTTAGTCAATTGTGGTTTGTTGTAGATGCACCAATGATGAAGTTATTGCTGCTATTCTCATCATAACAATCCTGATTAATTGAATAGCAAATACGAACCGCTACACGAACGATAAGCACAGCAACAACGGCTCTAGCTACTCATTTTTCGCGGCTTAATTGAGAGTTATTTTCTTTGGGTTAATTATCTCTTTCTAAATGAAAGCCGTTGTTTTTTTTTACTTCAAACAGTCGCATAAACCTATTTTTTCATGATATGTTGCTCTGTTTGAAATCCAAGAACCTTGGTTTTACCAAACAAATACATATCTCAGCTACTATGTAATGTTTGCATAAGTTTGATGTTTTTCTTAAGTAGTTATACTTAAATTAAAAAGAGATAATTTGGACTATGAATGAAATAATTTGACCACGCCCATATGATAAGAATTTATAACAAATTTTCACAAGATGCAATATGGTTTTTAACTTTCTTTTTCACAGTTTAAGAAAGGCTACTTATTTTACCTCAATTCCTCTTAAATGACGAGCTTGTAATAGCTAAAAGAGATAAAACAGATAACATAAAGCGTACAAAAGTACAGGCAGAATACAGGTTTTACGCGCTGGCTTGCAGAAAAATTCATAAGCAATACAGATGAAGATAAAGTAACTTTTGAAACAGCAAAAAATTTTGTAACTTGTCTTGAAAACAGTAACAAAGCTATCTGATTTGGCAGTTTAGAAGACAGCAAAATCTACTTTTTGTTTAACAGCATTCGACACCCATTCGCCAAGTACTCCATCGTTTAGTGAATCCTTACCAAAAACAGGAATTTTCACCGTTTAGCTGAGTGCTTCATCTAAAGACAACAAAGCAAGAGCAGCTAGCTGTGTGCCAAAGTGCAGCAGCTAACGGTGTAAGGTATTGAACAAGTGTAAGCACCCGTAAAAGTAGACCCTAGGAACAGATGCATACCGCTTTTCTAGGAAGACGGCATAACCTTTGGGTACTTCCTCTACAGGAAAATCCTATTCTATTACACTGATTCAATGGAAAATGTGATTTAAAAGTCTACCTTGAAATCTAGCACTGTGCAGCCTAACCCGCTCTTCGAGAGTGCTGGAAACTCATTTTATCTCGAATCACATTCTGTACAAATCATTACAGTGGATGAGAAAGTTTGTAACTTACTGTACAAAATTCATTATTAGACACACCCTTATAAGTACTGATTAAGAATTCTTTATGATTTTTTGCATGAGTCTTAACTAAAATCACCATAACAAACAGTATCCATATATACAGAATAGCCTAAGATAAATCTTTTTGTTCAGTAAGAATCCGTAAATTATTTGAAACTTATTGTAAAGGTTGTGTAAAGTTAGACGTTTAATTTTTGCTGATCATTTAGGTAAATTCGCTCTCGTATATTTATCTTCTTTTTTACTAATCAAGTATAAATAAGCATCAGAAATCATGTTTTGCCAGTGATAATTAATTTCTTTACAATACTTAACACTTATAAAGTGCGTATTTATCAGTTTTTAAGCAAAAACTAGAAAGCAACCAGTTTTTGTGGGAAAAGTAAGAAAGTTAATTTATATACAGTTGATTTTTGTCGAAGAAGTAAAAAAATAACTTTTTTTTCTATACTAACTATAAGAAGTTTTAAGTATAAACACTACTTCGTCAAGTTAATTTTTATGTATAACTTGAATTAAGAAACCATCTACCGTATTTTCAACAGTTCAGGGCAGGTCGATTTGTCAAATTTGCAAAGAAATTGCATAGGAAAAATTCATGTTAAAAACCTCTCCAACTGTGAAAACTGCCTCAGTTGAACGACTGCTTGACCTTTGGTCAGAGCGCTTCATACTTAACTTGTCTTCCCTATCCTCAGGAAATTTGTCGCCTTACAGTTCTTTGCAGGAAGCAGCTTCAGCAGAAGGTAGAGCCTTTACCGCTGCTAAGTTGAAAGATAATGTGCTAGATGTCAACTGCCAAATGGCATGGATTCAAACAAAAGCCCTTTATGGATATATACCTAATGTTTTAGATTTGAACGAGGCGAGGCTAATAACTCAATTTGCCTTCCGAATTTATAGGAAGCTCTTAGAAATTTACCAACAGCAGTCCCTGGAGAACCATTTACTGACAGCAGGACTTGAGGACAATGTTTCTGTATTGGGGATACAAGCAGTTGAAGAGTTAGCATCCGCCTTGGAACCAATATTAATGGTATTTCAAGAGCAGCACTTAGCATCCAAGGACTGGCGTGCCCTTGGTTTTATGACTACGCAGTTAAACTTCAGCAATAAGTTAATTCTCAAGAAGCTCACACCTCCTGAGAAAATACTGCTGACTCCCTATTTAAAATTTGTTGAAGAGCAAATCGCTATGCCTTGGTATCGAGTTTGCGCTGCTGCTGCCAAGTATGAGTTAGGTTCGCCGATGTTAACGCTTGTACAGCAAATGTTACCTGTCTGTGAGGACGTTGCTCAAAGCGTTTACCGCCAACTTGTGGAATTATTGCCCAATCATCGTAGCCGTAGAGGAGGCTTGAGCGATCCAGAGGTTACATATTCATGTCTTCGTGACTTGAATATGTTCCAAGCTTATATATGGCTGTGTTTGTTAGAGGAGAGTATGACTCCATTAAAGAAGGAACTACTTCCTTTATGTGAGATGGTTGTACAGGGTGTGGAAATTCCGTGGGAAATGATAGAAAAATGGTGTCAAGTGCTGGCGGATGAGATGATCAGCCGTGTCAACCCAGAACAGCAGGAGCTGTTGCTGCCTTACATTGAAGGAATGCAGCAGCTATTCTTTGAGGAACGCGCCCGGTTGGGTTTCAGGGAGGAATCTGTTGGGGGTGTTATTTAAGGGGTAGGGGTTGGTTGGTGTGTGTTAGCTACTCGTAACGCAGCAATACAATATTGATATTCTGAATTGATATCCTGATGAAAATCAACCGATGCTTGTTGATGTCACAACCTGGTATCTAGAAATGTTAGACCCTAGGCAGTTACGCCCTGCCTTTTCTGAGAATTCCAAGCTACTCATAACACGGGCTGAAGTTCCCTCTCCTGAATTCAGTCGATTTCTCTATAGCAGTGTAGGTGGTGACTGGTACTGGATAGACCGCTTAGACTGGACTTACAGCCGATGGCTAAAATACCTAGAGAATCCGGAGCTACAAACTTGGGTTGCTTATGTCTCAGGTACACCCGCAGGATACATTGAACTAGAAGCACAGTCGGACAATAACGTCAAGATAGCTTACTTCGGTATCTTACGGCAGTTTTGGGGGCAACGGATTGGGGGACACCTGCTAAGTTTTGGAGTCAAGCAAGCGTGGGCAATGGCGGCACAGCGAGTGTGGGTACATACCTGTAGCTTGGATGGACCGTATGCACTGGCTAATTATCAGGCACGGGGTTTTCAAATTTACAACAAGGAAACGCAAACCAAAGAGTTGCCAGACGAGCCAATTGGTCCTTGGGTGGGAGCGTATCGCACACAGCTACCGTAAATTTTGATAAGCAATTGAGTCTCCTGAATCGCGCTTATTGTCGCCTAAAACTTGATAAGCTCGCATTTAGTGTGAAAATCCTCTCTCTAGATAGAAGCTAGCCACTCGTATAAGGAAATATTTTGCTTTCAGTATTGATAGTGAAAAGCCGTTGGTTGTGAGTGTTAGAACTAGAGCAACCAAGAGTCTTCATGCTGTCATGGTAGACCAAAGTATAAAAATTAATGCTAAATAAGCGCACCAAAAAAGCCAAAAAGAATTTTTTACCCTTCAATCTAAGACGGCGGCAATTTCTAAAAAACATGAGTTTGATAGCAGCAGGAGTTGTAGCAGCAATTGCAGACGGACTACTGCACCGACATGAGCAGCAAGCTACTGCTATGCGATCGCCAACACTTACAGATAAATCGAGGCTCAAGCAAACAAGAGATAGTATTGCCGATATTTGGGCAAGCGAACCCCGTATGTTAAACAATGGTCAGCTCGTGTCGATGAAAGAACTGTAGAAGAACCAGAGCGCTGGGTGCAGTCTGCCTGCGTCCTATGTTCCTACGGTTGTGCGTTAGATATTGGTGTGCGGGATGGCAAAATTGTTGGTGTGCGTGGTTGGGAAGTTGACCGCGTCAACCTTGGACGGCTTGGTCCAAAAGGTTTACACGGTTGGGTGGCAAATAATAGTCGCGATCGCCGCCTCACCCAACCTCTGATTCGCAAAAACGGAAAACTTCAGCCCGCAACTTGGGACGAAGCAATGGATTTGATTGTCCGTCGCTCCAAAGAAATTCAAGCGAAGTACGGCAGTGCAGCAATCGGTTTCTACACCACAGGTCAGCTCTTTCTAGAAGAGTCTTTATAAGCCCGATTAATTGCTTGCATTGCAGCTTTTGCACTGGCAGAACTGTTGATATCAGGGTGATACTGCCTTGCTAATCTCAGGTAAGCACCTTTTACATCCTTTAAAGAAGCAGCCTTATCTACACCCAAGACTTCCCACCATTCCTCAGATGGCATAGACTCAGCTATAGGTTCATCACTACCAAGCATTTGACGCCAAATCTTGATTGTGCCGCCTTTACCCCCGCTCACTAGTGTTTTTCCATCAGAACTGAAGGCAATGGGACTGCACCCAGAAAGGGTTTGTAGCAGTTTTCCAGTCCGTAAATTCCAAATATTGATGATGCCGTCTGTACTGCTACTGGCGAAGGTTTGTTTATCGGGGTTGATGGCAACAGACACAATTCCTGCTGAGTGTCCAGTGAGAGTATCGAGCAATTTGCCAGTGTGGAGATTCCACAGTTTGATTGTGGTGTCTGTACTACCACTGATTACAGTTTGACCGTCTGGACTGATGACAACTGTATTAACTGCTTTCAAATGTCCATTAAGAATACAGGGCTGTCCCCAATTTTTTAAATCCCAAAGTCTGACAGTTTTATCAGCACTACCACTGACAAGGATTTTGCCATTGGGAGTGAAAGCAACAGACAAAACCGCGTCTGAATGTCCATTTAAGGTACGTTTTACTTCTCCTGTGTAACGTCCCCAAAGTCTAATAGTTTTATCGCCACTACCACTTGCAAGAATTGTCCCATCGGGGCTAAAGGCAACTGAGTAAACAAAACCAGTATGGCTGTAGGGAGAGTTTAAATAAAAGAATGTACGGTTAAATTTTTTTGTATCCAGATGCCAACTGCTGATTTTGCGAGCGACACCGGTACTGGCAAGTATTCTACTATCAGGGCTAATAGCAACAGATAAAATCGCCTCTTCTTGCCCAGCAAAGGTGTACAGCCATTTTCCAGTTTTCAAGTTCCATAGACGAGTTGTTCTGTCATTGCTTCCACTTGCCAAGGTTTGATTATCGGGGCTGATGGCGATCGCATTCACCGCTGCTGTGTGTCCGCAAAGAGTCTGTACACATCTCCAAGCTTCGGGTGATGTTGGTTGGGCAGATACCAATTCTGCTTCAATGTTAGGAGCAGAGGTTTCAGTTTTTGTCTTGAATTCAGTCTTGAGCGCCTGTAACTCATCCTCAACTTCCAAAGCTGCAAATTTTTGGTTGAGGTCTTCACCAGATAAGAATGCCTCTAACTCCATCGCTGCTTCGGAATAGGCATCCATCTGCGAGACTTTTTCTTCCATCCGGTCAAAAACTTGTGCAGGAGTTTCCACACTTCCAGACTCGTCTAGCAGCTTGGCAATACCATAAGCTGCGAGTCCAATCATACCACCAATTGCTGCCATAGGTACTGTGCCAATACCAACAGCTAAACCTATTTTGGGTGCCACTAACCCCATACCACCAACGACGCTAGAAACACCAGCACCGCCTATTGCGCCAATTCCTATTGCACCCAAAGCAACAGCATCTCCCTGTGCGATCGCCTTAAAAGCGCCATAAGCAGCAGCACCAGCAACAGCACCAGCACCAACTACAGGAGCCGTTCCAATTCCAACTCCTCCAAATCCTCCCGCTAATCCCATCCCGCCTACTGTTGTGGAAATACCAGCGCCTGCTACGCTTCCTCCTGCAATAAACGCTGCGCCTGTTGTGGAGTTTTGTCCCACTTGTTGTCGTCCTTATGTAGTTTAAGTTACCTAACCTACTCACACCCCATCACTTACAAAGGGGGTAGTAGACCCGGATTCGGTATTACTGCCTGGATAGCTGCTTGCTTAGCTGCATAAAAAGCTACTTCAGCACATTTATCAATAAAATCAAATTCAGGCTTAGAAGCATGAAAAGGCTTGATACCAAGTACTTCTACTTTGTATTTTTGTTCAAGCTTTAGACCATCTGGTATGCATATGAAGCCTAATTCTAAAGCATCAACATTCTTAATCCAAAATTCGTTGCAAAAAAATGGAGGTTGGTCATACAGAGCTACTTTTAATTTGCCAGATTCGCTGCTGATATAGAATTTAATCTCGTGTACGTAAGCCATGTTTTTACTTATTCAAGTCGTTGTATTACTTGGTTTACAGTCTTAACAATTCTTTTGTATTTTTTACTTTTTTTAACTTTGCTCACACTTCTTCCATATTGGTAATAGAGAATAAACCAGAATCTGTATTTTTTTCTATAAGCATAGATATCCGACTGTTAGTGCCAAATAATTGGGATGCTAAATTAATACCTAAAATGTGAATGTTCAGGGTAGGTCGAAGTACGAGATAAACTTCATCTTCACCTCTTATTTCTGGTGCTTTACATATTTCAATTTCTAGAGAAGGGTATACAACCGATGGCATTTTTTGAAAAACTTCCTGAAACCAGGACAGTAGCTGTTTTTTATTCTGGTTTACAAAAGACTTACTATAATAATTATCAGATATTAAGTTCTGAATTCTTTGTACATCTTTTGAGTCAATGGATTTTTTGAAATCCCTAAAAAATAGCAAAATGTCTCCTTGTAAACCATAAGGATTCCATCTGTTTTCATGTGGTTCACGAAATAAAGAAATTCCTGCTTGAAAAATATCAAATAACATAATCTTAATTCCACTCAGCCTTATTTTTTTAAGGAACGTGCTCCCTTACCACGATTGCAATCTATACACAGCGTTTGCAAGTTGCTAATGTCGTTACTGCCACCTTTGGAGAATGGCACTATGTGGTCAACTTCTAGCTCGATTTGCCGCGCGCTGATGCCACAAAAAACGCATTTGTAACCGTCTCTGTGTAAAACTGAAACACGAACTGATTTGCGAATGTGGCGGGAGCGTTTACTACTATCTTGCTTTGTTTTAAATTGGGATTTGGTCGCAGCAGGTTTTTTAGTCTTTGGTTTTTTTGGTGTATCAGCTTTTAGACTATTAGCCTGATGAATCAAATCCCGAATGACACCACGCAGCAGTTTTTGCAGTGGGTTGGGAGGCTGTTTTGTCATTACTTGTTAAAGAGCCTGTTCAACCCATAAGCAGCTAGTCCAACAACTGCACCAGCTGCTACAACTGGAGCTGCTCCAATAGCCACAGCAGTTCCTCCTAGTGCTAAACCCATACCACCAACTACAGCCGCAACCCCAGCACCTGCTGCTGCTCCGCCTGCCACTGCACCTATAGCTGTCGCGTCTCCTTCTTCTATTGCCTTCTTAGCTCCGTAAGCGGCTGTACCCACAACCGCACCAGCAGCAGCAACCGGAGCCATCCCAATTGCCACGCCCCCGAAACCTCCAACTAATCCCATGCCGCCAACAACTGCGGATACACCCGCACCCGCTACGGTTCCTCCAGTGACTAATGCTGCACCTTCTACTTTATCTTTCAGTTCTTCGTCTTGTAGTGTCACTATTTTGACTTTTAATTTCATAAATATTACATATACATTAAACGAGAGAACTGTTGTTGCTCAGTAAGAATAAATGAAATTTTCCTTAGTTCTCTTGAAGCTTGTTTAAAGGTGTAATATAAAGTAGTCTTACATTTGATCGAGTTGCTGTCGCAGTGTTTCTAGTTCTGCATCCACTACCGCACTTGAGCCAGATGCTGTTGTTTGTTGACCAACTGGTAGTTCGGAATTTTGTGGTATGGCAGATTCAGATAGCATTTTTTGTACATTTTCTAGAGCAATCAAGTTTTGTCTGAGTAGAGTTAGTACTGTTTCCTGCTGCTGAATTTGAGTTTTGAGAACAACCGCAATTTTACTTTGAACTGTTTTATCAACTATGGCTTGTAAGGCTAGATTATCATCGTTGTTTTGCAGAGCTATCTGAGCTTTTTTGTTCCAGTCTTGAGCTGCTTCTTTAGCCTGGTCATAATTTTTTTGGATTTGTTCTTTACTGGTAAAAGTACTATCCACAGCCTTTTTCGTCTCTAAGATAGCCGTCTCTAAAATTGCGGTGCAGTCTTTTATTGCTGGGGAGCCATCTTCGAGTGTAAGTGGTGGAAACATCTGCTCTTTGAGTCGCTTCAATTCTTCGTCAATATCTTCAAAGTTGACCGTAATCAATTCAAAACCTTGATTATAACCATTTGGTTGTGAAATAGCTTCTGCTGGAGCTTCAGTGTCCACAAGTTTCTTTTCCACGTGTTCAAAAGCACTCGTAGTGCTACTGAGATTAAACTTTCTAGGCAAAACCTTATTTTTTGCTTCAGAAACCTTATTCTCCCAAGAAGTTAGGTTGTGCTTCAGGGTATCTACTTGGGTTGCTTGCTGCTTTACAAGGCTTCTCAGCCTATTGGCTATTGCTTCGTGGCGTTCCTTGTTGAATTGTGCTTGACGAGCTAAATCCTGATGACCTTCTTTTAGAGCAAGTTGATACTGTCTTTCCCAGTTATCCGCTTCAGCTTGAGCCTGATCGTAATCTCTTTGAGCAATTAGTTGGGCTGCGATCGCATGTGCAGTAGCTGTATGTAATTTCCCTAAAGCATAGTCTGACGAGTTAGTGGCGTCGTATTGTCCCATAAGTTTGTTTGAGTTAGCTGATTAAGCAAAGCATAAACCAGTAATCTTTTACCGTCTCGTAACAATTAATGAAATCTTGCTTAATACTTCTAAAGTTTGTGTAAAGTAAAGCTTTGGAATATCTTATGTTCTTAGTTAATAAATCGCCCTTAATATGACCTCGCGTATACAACAGATGGCATTTTTTGAAAAACTTCCTGAAACCAAAATAGTAGCTGTTTTTTATTTTGCTTCACATAAGACTTACTGTAATACTTCTCAGATATTAACTTCTGAATTCTTTGTACATTTTTCGAGTCAATTGATTTTTTGAAATACCTAAAAAATAGCAAAAGGTCTCCTTGTAAACCATAAGGTTTCCATCTAGTTTCGTGTGGTTCACTAAATAAGGAAATTCCTGCTTGAACAATATCAAATAACATAATAATTCCACTCAGTATTATTTTTTCAAAAAACGCGCTCCCTTACCACGATTGCAATCTCTACACAGTGTTTGCAAGTTGCTAATGTCGTTACTGCCACCTTTGGAGAATGGCACTATGTGGTCAACTTCTAGCTCGATCTCTTTCAGTTATTCGTCTTGTAGTGTAACTATTTTCTCTTTTAATTTCAGAGATGTTACATATACATTAAACGAGAGAACTCTTGTTGCTCAGTAAGAATAAATGAAATTTTTCTTAGTTCTCTTAAAGCTTGTTTAAAGGTATACGCTACGCTCTTCGGTAGCTTTTTAAAACGTTTTGGATGAGAAGTGTATAAGTTACATTTCATCCAATTGTTTTCGCAGCGCTGCGAACTCTTAATCAACGACTTGCTCAGATGTGGAGCTAGATGGTTGCTCACAAGGTTGTGCTTGTTTTGGGGATGTGGGAAGTCCCAGTGCCATTTGCTCTTTCAAAGCTGCCAATTCATCATCAATGTCGCCACCAGATTCCAAAGCAGCGAATTGGCTTTCTAAATTGGCACCAGCCAATTCTGCTACCGATTGAGTGTGGGCTTCTTGCAGCAAGACTTTTTCTTCCATTCTCTCGAAGGCAGCCATCGCACTGCTACTACCTAGCCGCCCAACAGTGCTTTGCAGGTGCGCTTCGGCTTTGGCAGCAGCTATCCGCGCCTTGAGCATTACTTTTTTCGCCTTTGCTTCAGAAACCTTAGTTTCAAAACCGAATAGCTTACCCTGGAGGCTATCCACTAGAGCGGTTTGCTCATCCAAGTTAACTTTGAGGGTATTAACATTCTCAGCAAAAATTTTCTTTTGCTCCAGCGCTTGCCGTGCTAGATTATCATCGCCCTTTTGCACAGCTAGCAAAGCGCGGCGTTGCCACTTTTTCTCTTCAGCTTGGGCTTGTTCGTAGTGTTGCAGAGTGCGTTTTTTAGCCGCTATCACTGGGACTACAGCCTGACGAAACTTGAGCAAGTCTTCCTGCATATCCTCAACAGCCAAGTCTAGCAGCTTTTCTGGGTCAGTTCCTTGTTGGAGTAGTTAATTCAAAGCAGCTATACTAAGCCCAGCGACAGAGCCAGCAGCTGCCATAGAAGCCATGCCAACACCAAAAGCTGTTCCCCCTACGGCTACTCCTACACCGCCAATCGCAGCAGAAACACCAGCACCTGCGGCTGCTCCAATTGCTGCTGCGCCAGCAGACGAAGCATCCCCCTCTACTACTGCTCTGTTGACGCACTCCTCGGCATAAATGTACGAGGATTCTTAAAGGTTGCTACTCCGAAAGCTAAAGCTTTACTCCGTAGCAATTCTTCTTCCTGTTTCTTTGACTCTTAACTAGGCTTCGTCTCGTGACGAACGCCCCCGTCAGACCGTCTCCGCAAGCATTTTACTTTTACATCCAGGAAGCGTCCCTCCCCAGATGGATCTGAATTTTATGGGTTTGTTTCTCTGCAATTTCTAATTGCTTCGTATTACAGGTCGCGTCACCATTACATGTTCTAGGGTGATATTTGTCTCGACAAGCCCAAACAAGGTTGAGATACCTTTAATCTGTGGTTCATTGACCACTTGTAATAATATTGTACATCTTAAACATGGGTATGCTTAGGGAAAAAGAGAAACAACAAGTGAAAACGGCGTTGCGTCGGATTTCATCCCCGGATTGAAAGGCAGGGGTTCTCATCCTCCCCAGGGTGCTTTGATAGAAGCACCAGCTATGCCTCCTATCGCCGCAAACGCTGTAGCAGTAGCATCTTTATATTTATCTGTGTCAATTTCACGATTAATATGGTTTAGTTCAGCCTTAACCATTTGGCTAATGCGGTGAAACAGTTGTTCCATAGCTCTATATTTCCTTTAGCCTGTCAAGCTTTTAAACAGCAATTTGTACCACCGCTAGTTTAGGCTAGTGAACTGTTACAGCTTCGTAAGAATCAATGAACACTTGCTTAATACTTCTAAAGTTTGTGTAAAGTAAAGCTTTGGAATATCTTATGTTCTTAGTTAATAAATCGCCCTTAATATGACCTCCCTGTCTCCTCACCAAAAAGCCAAAGCCCTGAAACCCAATAGCCGTCGCCCTGCAAAAGAACTCTGTAGCGAGTGCGGACTGTGTGATACATACTATATTCACTATGTCAAGGAAGCCTGCGCTTTTATTAATCAGCAGATAGGCGAATTGGAAGAACAAACGCACAGGCGATCGCGCAATTTAGACAACCCTGATGAGCTCTACTTTGGTGTTCATCAAGACATGATGGCGGCGCAGAAAAAGCAGCCGATTCCCGGTGCCCAATGGACTGGGATTGTGAGTGCGATCGCGATTGAAATGCTCAATCGCGGCATTGTTGAGGGTGTTGTCTGCGTGCAAAATACCAAAGAAGACCGCTTTGGTCCCATGCCCGTCATCGCTCGTACTCCAGAAGAAATACTGGCAGCTAAAGTAAACAAACCAACACTTTCGCCTAACCTTTCGGTGTTGGAACAGGTAGAAAAATCGGGGCTAAAGCGACTGCTGGTGATTGGTGTTGGTTGTCAAATTCAGGCATTACGAGCTGTTGAAAAACAACTTGGCTTAGAAAAGCTGTATGTTTTGGGAACACCTTGTGTAGATAATGTTAACCGCGCTGGACTCCAAAAATTCCTAGAGACAACCAGCAAATCGCCTGATACAGTCGTGCATTACGAATTCATGCAAGACTTTCGGGTTCACTTCAAACACGAAGATGGATCAAGCGAAACGGTGCCTTTCTTTGGACTAAAGACTAACCAACTTAAAGATGTCTTTGCCCCCTCGTGTATGAGTTGCTTTGATTATGTCAATTCTCTGGCAGATTTGGTTGTTGGTTATATGGGCGCACCTTTTGGCTGGCAATGGATTGTAGTTAGAAATGAACAAGGCAAACAAATGCTTGATTTGGTGAAAGACCAAATAGAAACTCAGCCAGTCATGTCCAAGGGCGATCGCAAAGCAGCAGTCCAACAAAGTATACCCGCCTACGACAAAGGTGTCACCCTTCCGATGTGGGCGGCAAAATTGATGGGCGTCGTTATCGAAAAAATTGGTCCCAAAGGTTTGGAATACGCCCGTTTTTCAATTGATTCTCACTTCACCCGCAATTATCTTTATGTAAAGCGCAATCATCCAGAGAAATTACAAGCGCACGTTCCAGAGTTTGCCAAGCGCATTGTTGGACAGTATAAATTGCCAGAATAATAGTTATAATTATTCTCATTTAAAACCAATACGTATTTGGTTTAAGTAGGGTGGGCAATGCCTACCCTAATTTTTTAAAATGCTTGAAAAAAATATAATTGTATACGTTATATAGGCAATTTTGAACATTTTACTTTCGTCTTCTATCCAGTGGATGCACACTGTTCGAGTTATTTCAATTAAATAAATATAAATTCATATTTACATTTTAAAAATACCTATTAAAACATAATTAACACTGTCATTAACTAAGCTTAACTTTCTAAGTATATTCTCTTCATGGATTAGTTAAGTGCGTTAGGTGTGGGAAGAAAAAGTTTTTGTGCAAAAAATTGAGAAATATATATGTGGTGTTAACTATATTAAACACTTAGCTTAGGCATGAAACGCTACAAATATTTTTCAATTTGGTCTAGGTATTGCACAAGATCTACTTATCTTTGAATGCAAATATTAAAGAGGAGACTATGGGTTTTTCACGAAGACGCTTTTTTGCTCTTGCAGGCACGACTGCTGCAACTCTTGTTGTTGGCGATGCGTTGAAGGGTCTTTATGCTAGAGCACAAGGAACATCGCTAACAACTGATGCCTATGGTCCTCTCATCCCTGACCCCAATGGCTTGTTAGACTTACCACGCGGATTTGAATATCGAGCATTTTCCCGCACAGGCGATTTAATGAGTGATGGCAGTTCCGTGCCTGGTGGTCATGATGGCATGGCTAGTTTCGCTGGACCAAATCGCACCACCATCTTAGTTCGCAACCACGAACTGAGTCCAAACTCCTCAACACAAGTTGTAGGCAATAAGTATGATGAGCTTTGTAGGGGTGGCACAACAACATTAATTGTTGGTTCAGATCGCAAACTCATTAGAGATTATGCTTCCTTAGCAGGAACGTACCGTAACTGTGCTGGTGGTCTAACTCCTTGGGGGTCATGGATTAGTTGTGAAGAAAACACCTCTACTCCAGAGACGACTCCTGAGACGATAGAACAGCCAGCAAATTCTGGTATCTTCGTACCGAATCCGAACAAAGTTTCAAAGCGCCACGGTTATAACTTTGAAGTTCCAGCACTCCGCAGACCCAAAAACGGTACTGTTGACCCTGTACCTTTAGTAGAAATGGGTCGGTTTAACCACGAAGCTGTCGCCATAGACCCCAGAACAGGAATTGTCTATGAAACAGAAGACCAAGGAGATAGCCTCTTCTATCGCTTCATCCCCAATCAACCAGGTAACTTACAGGCAGGTGGTATCCTTGAGGCTCTAAAAATTAAGGATATGCCTAAAGTAAATACCAAAACCAATTTCCCTGTACGTAAATCATTCGAGGCTGAGTGGGTTCGTATTGAAGATTACGATCCTTATGAAGACACCGTGCGCAAAGAAGGTTTTGCAAAGGGAGCCGCACAATTTGCTCGCGGCGAGGGAATATGGTATGGCAATGGAGAATTTTACTTCTGTGCTACAAGTGGCGGCGCTAATAGTGGTGGTCAGGTTTGGCGTTACATTCCTGGCAGAACTGCCAAAGAAGGTGGCACCATCGAACTGTTTGTCGAGCCAAACGATAAAAGCATATTAGATATGCCTGATAACATCGTCGTGGCTCCTTTTGGCGACCTGATCCTTTGTGAAGATGGTGATGACGATCAGTTTGTTGTCGGGGTGACTCCTAAAGGGGAACTCTACAAATTTGCTCGTAACGCCATTAACGACAGAGAGTTCGCTGGTGCGTGCTTCTCTCCAGATGGTCAAACTTTGTTCGTGAACATCCAAACCCCCGGCATCACTTTTGCTATCTGGGGACCTTGGAATAAGGCTTAATGTTTCGCGCAAAGACGAGCCAGCGCTGCAGGAGGAGCGCTAGCCATGCAGGCGGGTCTCCCGCCGTAGGTGACTGGCGTTGGTTTCCCGACAGCCAGGCGACTGGCGTCGCAAAGACGCTAAGAATTGCTTTGCGCCTCTGCGTCTTTGCGCGAAATTATTCTTACAGTCCATTTACGAGTCGTGTGATACCATCCTTAATCAGTGCTTCTCCAAAGTTAATTAGCAAGCCAAGTCGCTTATTAGCAAGGCGAAGATAGGTTAGCAGTTGCTTTTTGTGTACCGGATGAACTGCTTCCAAGGACTTAATTTCAATAATCACTTTGTTCTCAACGATCAGGTCTGCTCGAAAGCCTTCCTCCAAGGATACACCTTCATAAACTACCGGAATAGACTGCTGCCTTACTACCAAAAGCCCCCGCCTCGCCAACTCATAAGCCAGAACCGCCTCGTACACAGATTCAAACAACCCCGGTCCAAGCTTTGTGTGAATCTTGTACGCAGCATCAACAATCTCTTTTGAAATTTCATTCTCAGTCATCTAAACCGATCTCTTTGCGCCTTCGCGTCTTTGCGCGAAATCATCTTATGCTGGCTCTACCGCTTCTACCATAGGGAACATACGGTGTTTTGCCAAAAGTTTGACAAAAATTCTGGAATGCCGTTATTACGATTTGTATCCATAACTGTCAAAACGACTTGGGAAGCGATTGAGCGTGAAGGACAACTTGATCAGCAACAAATAGAACACAAGCAAAGAGAACTTTCTGCAAGATACATTAAGGTGATCGTTGAACTACTGCGTGATACAAAACAAAACAAGGATTTACTTCAACAAAAGATAGATAAAATTCTCAAAGAAGTCGCCGAAAAACTAATTTTAGAAGAAATCTCTCAAGAATCTTTCCGAACTTTTATGGAGGCTTACAAAACCACAAAAGATGCTATGGAACGCCAACCCCCGTTTGGGGGTATTCAAAATTAAAAATTCAAAAAACATAATTTTGAATTTTGAATCTTGAATGCGTAAATTGAAGCAAAGCGGCTAGGCTGGTCCCACAGCTTCTATTGCTGCTTCCAAGGCGATCGCTACATGAGTCCAATGGGTTCCACCTTGGCAATAAACGATGTAAGGTTCGCGCAAGGGACCATCGGCGGAAAATTCGGAGGTACTCCCCTCAATAAAAGTCCCGCCAGCCATCACGACTTTACTTTCATAACCTGGCATTTCATCTGGAATGGGGTCGAGGTACGAACCGATGGGTGAATGCTGTTGAATTGCCCGACAAAAGGCAATGAGTTTTTGAGCAGAACCGAGTTTAATTGCTTGAATGACATCCCGACGTGGAAGCAACGGTGCTGGATTGACTGGATAACCAAGTTTGTCAAATACATAACCAGTAAGGTGAGTCCCCTTCATCGCTTCTCCTACCATTTGCGGCGCGAGAAACAGCCCTTGGAACAGCAGGCGGTTTTGGTCAAAAGTCGCACCGCCATAACTGCCAATCCCAGGCGCGGTGAGGCGACAAGCAGCGGCTTCTACCAAGTCAGCGCGACCGGCGACATAACCACCAGCAGTGACAATGGTACCACCAGGGTTTTTAATCAAAGATCCAGCGATTAAATCAGCGCCAACGTGGGTGGGTTCTTGGGTTTCAATGAATTCGCCGTAGCAGTTATCGACAAAGCAGATAGTGTTGGGATTTTGCTGTTTGACTAAGTGGATAATTTTTTCAATTTCCGCTATAGATAGGCTAGGACGCCAAAAATAGCCACAGGAACGCTGAATGAGTACTAAACGAGTTTTTTCCTCCACCGCATGGCTTAAAGCTTGCCAATTTATGGTTCCTTCTGGAGTAAGATCTAATTGTCGGTAATGAATGTCAAACTCATTTAGTGAGCCTTGATTTTGACCTCGTAATCCAATAACTTCTTCAAGGGTATCGTACGGTGCGCCTACCACCGCTAGCATTTCATCACCAGGACGGAGAACACCAAATAGAGCACAAGCGATCGCGTGGGTTCCGGAAACAAACTGTACTCGTACAGTCGCCGCCTCAGCGCCCACCACCTCCGCAAAAAGTTTATCTAAAGTTTCTCGCCCTAAGTCGTCGTGTCCGTATCCTGTAACACCTGTAAAATGGTGTGCGCCGACTCTTTGATGGCGAAAGGCATTTAACACTCGTTGAACATTTTGCTTGACCTGAGCGTCAATTCCAGAAAAAATCTGTAACAGTGCCTGTTCTGCTTCATGCATCTGCTCCAAGCTGTCCATTAGTTCCTCTTTCACAAAAACTTAAGATTTGCGGATTTTTAAATCGCGCAGATTAGTCTGAACAATTCCTATTCAGGTTACTGCATGACAATTGCTACATCAACAAAACCCCAATTTAATTGGTTTCACATCGCATTTTTCGTTCCTTTGCACATCGGAGCTTTGTTGGCTTTGTTTCCAGCGTTCTTTAGCTGGAAAGCAGTCGGCGTGTGTTTGTTGCTTTACTGGGTAACTGGTGGCTTGGGTATTACCCTAGGTTTTCACCGCCTTGTCACCCACCGCAGTTTTCAAACTCCCAAGTGGCTAGAGTATTTTCTCGTTTTTTGCGGGACACTCGCCTGCCAAGGAGGACCAATCGATTGGATAGGAATGCACCGGATACACCATTTGCATTCTGATCAAGAGTTAGACCCCCATGATTCCAACCAGGGCTTTTGGTGGAGTCACATGGGTTGGATGCTTCATCATTCACCTGCTTTCGCGGAAGTTCCTCGCTTTACTAAAGACATTGCCGACGACCCAGTTTATCAGTTTTTACAGAAGAATATGGTTTTCATCCAGGTCGCCCTGGGTGTAGTACTGTTGTTGCTGGGTGGCTGGTCTTTTGTAGTATGGGGGATTTTTGTTCGCCTGATCTTTGTGTGGCATTGCACTTGGTTTGTCAACAGTGCTACTCATAAATTCGGTTATCGAACTTATGAATCAAGCGATCGCTCTACAAACTGCTGGTGGGTGGCGTTACTTACTTATGGTGAAGGGTGGCATAATAATCACCATGCCTTTCAGTACTCGGCTCGTCACGGGTTAAAATGGTGGGAATTCGACCTCACTTGGATGACCATTCAATTGCTACAAGTACTCGGTCTGGCTACGAATGTGAAGCTGGCACCAGAAAAGTAGTAAGCGGTCAGTAGTTAGCAATCCTTATCTTATCCAATTTTCAATGTAAAAGCCCGGTGGGCAGCTTCCCAAAGGGTATTTTGAATTGCTTACTCTCCCCCGCAGCTTCTGGACTACTGCTTAAGCATCGGCGGGGGTTTATTGCGGGTGCGCTGAGGTGCATTAGATTGCTATAATCCAAAGCGCGAATGTTACAAAACTTTGCGACAGCCACTTAGTTTAGTGATTTGGTAGTGAGGTTTGTTGTCTTTTCAGGTATTCATGACTACATCAACAATCAACAGCCAGAAGTCAGGTTATGACTTTGGCAACTCGGACTTTAAGCTAAAAGATATTATCAAAAGCCTGCCAAAAGAATGTTTTGAGCAGGATCGCCGCAAAGCTTGGACAAAAGTGCTACTCAGTGTCTTGATGGTTGGCTTGGGCTACTTCAGCCTCACCATTGCTCCTTGGTTTCTCCTACCCTTGGCATGGATTTTTACTGGCACTGCTTTGACCGGTTTTTTTGTCATCGGGCATGATTGCGCTCATCGTTCATTTGCCAAGCGTCGCTGGGTAAACGATTTGGTGGGGCATTTGATGATGATGCCGTTGGTTTATCCGTTCCACAGTTGGCGCATTCAGCACAATTATCACCACACTCACACGAATAAGCTGCATGAGGACAACGCTTGGCACCCAATCACCATAGAAGTTTTTGAAAATTGTGGAAAAATCCCGCAGTGGGGCTTCGAGCTATTTCTGCGCTATAAATTGTGGTGGATAGGCTCAATCGTTCATTGTGGAATTTTGCACTTTGATTGGTCTAGGTTCCGAGAAAAAGACCAATCCAGCGTGAAGTTTTCTGTAGCTGTGGTTGTTCTATTTGCCGCGATCGCTTTCCCAATTCTCATCGCCACAACGGGGATTTGGGGATTTGTGAAATTTTGGCTACTTCCGTGGCTGGTTTACCATTTTTGGATGAGTACCTTTACCTTGGTTCACCATACTGCTCCAGACGTTCCTTTTGTGGCAGAATCGAAGTGGAACCAGGCTCTAGCCCAGCTATATGGCACGGTTCATTGCGACTACCCCCGTTGGGTAGAAATCTTTTGCCACGATATCAATGTCCACGTTCCCCATCACATTTCGACTGCCATTCCTTCTTATAATTTGCGGATGGCTTATGGCAGTATCAAAGAAAATTGGGGAGCGTATCTGCATGATGAATGTCGGTTTTCTTGGTCTTTAATCAAGCGAATTACAGATCAGTGTCACCTGTACACAACCGATAGTAGCTATCAGTCTTTTAAAGAGTATTACGCAGGGCGATAAATACTGCTTCCTTAAAGCTTCACCATGAGCGCAACTTATGCTCATCAAGTCACTAGTACCGCAGGCGCGGAATTCACGCATTCAAAATTCACGCATTCAAAATGCTTACATCACAAAGTTTGTGCTGATGAGTGAATGGTGAAGCAGCGCTCTTGGTAGGGTTTCCCTCCGCAGGCGACTGCTGTAAGCGCAAGCGCACACTACGTGAACGCATGATTGCGTGCGCTTTGCGCATACCCGAAGGGTAGCTTTATTTCCCTGTCTTGTGTACTAGAGCGCGTTTTTTCTCGTGTCTGTGGATTAGGGATTGGGGACTTTTGCAGACTGTTCCCGAGTCCCTAGTCACCGTTAACAAAAAACGTGCAATTTGGACGCCGAACAACTTAAGGAAATTGCCACATACTAGCCTTCTGCAAAGATTTAGGCATTGCAGAGGTTACATTACATTGCCTAAAAAACTTAACACCCGTTTCATATTCCAATCACAGAATCAAGTGCAATCAAATACAATCAAATCAAACAATCCTCATCGTTTTGAATCATTTGAGGATAAAACCAAGCTGCCCTTCACTCTTCAAGATTTAAAAGCTGCAATTCCATCTGAATGTTTTCAGCCCAAAGTCGGGAAATCACTGTTCTATTTTTTTCGTGACATCCTGATTATCGGTCTGCTTTATGCAGTTGCTCATTACCTAGATTCTTGGTTTTTCTGGCCAATTTTCTGGGTCACGCAAGGAACGATGTTTTGGGCTTTGTTTGTCGTTGGACATGACTGCGGACACCAATCTTTTTCTAAGAAGAAATGGCTTAATGATTTGATTGGACATCTTTCCCACACACCAATACTTGTTCCTTACCACGGTTGGCGAATTAGCCATAGAACCCACCACAAAAATACTGGTAGCCTCGATAATGATGAAAGCTGGTATCCAGCAACTGAGTCAGAGTACAAAGGCGTGAATTGGGTGCATAATATAGGTCGAAATTACTTGTTTTTATTGGCTTATCCGCTGTATTTGTTTACGGGTTCTCCTAATAAACGAGGTTCTCACTTTTTACCTAGCAGCCGACTTTTCAAACCCTCTGAAAAATGGGATATCATCACCAGCACGACACTCTGGACTTTAATGGTAGCTTTCCTGGGTTTCCTTACCTATCAATGGGGTTGGATGTGGTTGTTGAAATACTACGTTGGACCCTATCTTGTATTTGTCATTTGGCTAGACTTGGTAACGTTTTTGCACCACACTGAGCCAGATATCCCCTGGTATCGTGGGGAAGATTGGACTTTCTTGAAAGGTGCTATTTCTAGCATTGACCGCGATTACGGTTTTATCAATCACATCCATCATGATATCGGTACTCATGTAGCTCACCATATATTTCTCAACATCCCTCACTACAATTTGAAGAAGGCAACTGAGGCGATTAAACCGATTATGGGTGAGTATTTCCACAAATCTGATGAACCAATTTTGACGTCATTATGGCGTTCTTGCAAGAACTGCCATTTTGTACCAGATACCGGAGGCAAGGTTTACTACACATCCCTGAAGAAATTAGCTAAATACGAATAAAAAATTAAGAGTGAGGAGTTAATGAAAATTCAAAACTCCTCACTCTCGTACAGACTTGCTAAATAAAGGCGTTTGTACAACTCGTACTTTTAAAACCGCCCATTTCCCTGCACAATATGCTTGACAGTCGTCAGGCTTTCTAGGCTAATCAATCCGCGTCTATGACCTTTTTGATTAGACATGCCTAGAAATACTGACTCTCCTCGTGACGGGTTGCGGGAAAAACGCGGGGAAGCGTTGATGTAGCTAGAGGCGCTGTTCACTCCTAAGGCAAACTGCCGACTTTCTTGGTAAGATTCGGTGACAATGCAGTCGGCATGACCACTGCTATACCGATTAATCCAGGAAATCGCATCCTCTAGACTATCTACCAATTTAAAAGCGACTGTCTTGGTTAAATAAGCGCTTTGCCACTCTCCATCCTTAACCAACTGTAACTGAGGAAAGGCTTCTACCAGTTCGGTATCTCCCTTAATTTCAAAGCCTTTTTCCTTTAAGCTATTCCACAATGTCGTTAAGGATGATGGCAAGGCTTGTCGGTGGATCAGGACTTTTTCAATTGCGTTCACCGGATCTGGTTCGCTTTGATGGCTATCTATAATCAGCCAGCGCACCATTTCTAAACTACCATTTGGCGACCAGTAAAGGTAACAGTTGCCTATAGCTGATTTTAGAACTGGCGAAGTGGAGTGGCGCACGACCTGCTGTATCAAGCTTGAACGTCCGTAGGGAATGACTAAATTCAAGCATTGGTCTTGCGTCACTATGTCCCGAATCGAAGTTCCATGTTCTTCTGTTATCAGCTGTAAACAACCTGCTGGTAAACCCACTTCAGTCACTGCACTCAGGAGTGCGTTAGCGATCGCCGCGTTAGAATGACTGGCTTCAGTACTCCCTTTAAGGATCAGACTGTTGCCGGTTTTGATACATAACCCTGCTGCGATCGCTCCCAACTCTGGAAACGCCTCATAAATAAACGCAATCACACCCAAAGGCATTAACTGCGTATAAGTCTGAGAGTCATCTAGTTGATAGTCACCGTGTCTGACTCGCCGCAGTGGATCTGATAATTCCCCCAGCCGTTGCAAAATGTCTACTGCCATCTCCAGCCGTTTTGGAGTCAGCTTCAGCCAATCCAGAATTAAATCTGGCACTGCCATTTCCCGACTTGCTTCTAGATCCAAGGTATTTGCTTCTAGAATGTCGTCAAATGACCGTGTTATCGCCTCTGCCATTGCCAACACGGCGCGACTTCTGTCTGCTCCTTTTGTGGTTCCCAACTTGAGCGCAGCGTGATGAGCGCGTCTTGCGCTGGCAATTGGTTCTGGGTTTTCATCAAAAGCATCCACTGTCCGCATCGTTATCGTCGGTAGGTAAGCCAGACCATGAGTGCTGGCAGAATTGCCAACAGCACAGCTACCATTGCCCAAGCAATAATGCTATATCCATTTGCCAATCGTAGTGCCAATGGTAACCATATAATCACTAGCACGAAAATAATGCCAAGCGCTACGGGCAAATAGCTTTCTCCTAACCGAGGATGGACAACTTGCCAAATACTCCCTGTCCAGCGCCAAGCTCGCTTGTAGGGATAGGTGGTGGAAAGCTGCTCCAGTACGTAACCATTATCTTCCACCACGAAGATTTGCTGACAGCGATCGCAACCAAATGCTTCTGTCAGTGTAATCGGAATTAACCGCCCCCGACGACGACAGGGACACGGGTATTCGCTATTGAAGTCAATTTTGTCTGCTTTTTGAGGTTGCACAAGCGAACTTTTAACTTGAGCGTGTTTGTCCTAAGTTAGTGAGGATAGCATCCTTTCATCTATGTCTTTCAGGCTGGCTACCCTCCCATGACCTTCCGTTATAACATTAGTCAGTTTGGGTTGCTCATTGCCCTTGGACATATTTTTTCTAAATTCAGTGGCAAAACAAGTTTGGCACTCTAAGGTTTTGAAATTTATTGTGTCATTTTAAGTTTGAAGTATGTACTCTCAAATCAGAAAACTTTTGATTCTTAGCCTTTCTACTTCATTCTTTACTTTCGTCACCCTGAATTAACTGTAGTGCATCTTACAAAAAACTCGTTAGCTACACTTAAATATTATTATGAATGATGAATTCCTATTTTTGTAATTTCGTGAGGCTAATAACGTCACTTCTTTACAAAATATTTCATCATTTTTTTTTATCTTTCACAAGCGGGTAACGCGATTCGAACGCGCGACATTCACCTTGGCAAGGTGACGCTCTACCACTGAGCTATACCCGCAATACTCAACTTTTATTTAATATCTCAGATAATTCATGGTTTGTCAACACCTTTTTTGTTTATTGCCGTGAGTCCTTTGTCATAAGTTATCGAACAAAGGACTCATGACAATAAACTATTCTGCTGGCAATTCTCCTATGCTGGCACTTTTGAGCGATGCTGGCGAAAGAGAATTTCCAGAAAAAGGTTCTTGGAGGTTAGAACGCAATTGCCGCATGAGGCTAGCCATTTCCAAAGCACTCATGGCGTACTCCCAGCCAAGATTGCTTTTAATGCCTGCTCGTTCTAAAGCTTGCTGCATGGTATCTGTTGTCAAAATGCCGAAAATCACAGGTACACCTGTTTGAAAAGCAGCAGCAGCAACGCCCTTGGCGACCTCAGAAGAGACATAATCAAAATGAGGCGTTTGCCCTCGGATAACGGCTCCCAGACAAATGACCGCATCATAACGACCAGAAAGCGCTACTTGGCGAGCCACAACTGGAACTTCAAAACTGCCTGGTACCCAAACATAGTCTACTTGAGAGCCGTGAGGATTGACATCAACACCGTGGCGTTTCAAGCAATCTTGACACCCCTCCAGCAGCTTGGTGGTGACGAGGTCATTGAATCGACCAATAACCACTGCAAACCGCAAAGGTTCTGTCTGAGTAAAAGTTCCCTCGAAAACTGCCATAACTGCCTCTAAATCATCTATACTTCTTGCCAATATACATTTGTTCTGCAAAAAGTATAGAAGCAGGAGAGCAAACAAACATGAAAGCTTAGGAAAACGCGGCGACGTAGACAAGGAAAATATCCCTAAACCTGCGTGTCGCCGCGTCTTTGGTGCTCGTGAGTTTCTATGGTATTTGCCAGCGCTATCAAAAAAGTAGTCGTTTAGACTACGAAAAAGCTTAATGCACCGACTAAAAACACTAAACCAATCCAAGCTCCTGAACCAATCCACAGTAGCCTTTTAGATTCATTCCAGTTTTGTGGAGTAGCATACGCAACAGGAACGCCAACCACTAGGACAAAAGACAGGGCAACTAAAGCTAATAAAGCAACTTGGAATACAATTGTCATCTTCCCTTCTCCCAAAACAGCAAACGAGTTACTAAAGATAGAATATTGTACAGACCAACACTGACAGTTTTTCCTTATTTGTTAAGCTAGCAGAAAATTGACACACTTTAGTCATAGATCAAGAAGAACTCAGAACTCAGAACTTAGAATCCAGAATGGTTCTTGTGGAACTGGGTATTACATTAGAATACACATTAACTAAACCTATTTAGAGAAATATTGTGAGTTCTAAGTTCTCAATTATGAGTTTTGCTCAACACTGAACAATGGACTTAATTCTGTGCCATACAACGGCTGATTTTGACTCGTTAGGAGCAGCGGTAGGGCTATCACGCCTGTTACCTGGAAGTAAGATTGTCCTAAGCGGTGGTTCTCATCCACCTGTAAGAGATTTTTTGGCGCTGCATCGGGATGAGTATCAGTTGATTGAACGGCGTTCGGTCAATCCCAAGGAAATTCGTTCTTTAATTGTGGTGGATACGCAACAGCGCGATCGCCTAGGTAAGGCAGCCGAATGGTTAGATTTACCCCATATTAAGGAAATTATCATTTATGACCATCACCAAGAACAACTTGGGGATATTCCCGCTACAAAAGTACACATTTCCCCGGTTGGAGCCACAACAACTCTGGTTGTCGAGCAATTGCAAAAACAACAAATTTCCCTCACAAGTGCAGAAGCAACCGTGATGGCTTTGGGTATCCATGTGGATACTGGTTCTCTGACATTTGACTATGCCACACCACAAGATGCCTTAGCCTTGGCTTGGTTGATGCAACAAGGGGCAAGTTTGTCAGTTGTGAGTCAGTACGTTGATCCTGGTTTGTCTCCCCAGTTGCAACAACTCTTAAAGCTAGCGCTGGAAAAACTACAAACCATATGCGTTGGGGGATATAAAATTGCTTGGGTGACTCTGAAAACAGATAATTTTGTGCCAGGGTTATCGAGTCTCGCCTCGCAGTTGGTAGAGTTAACAGAAATAGATGCCTTACTGCTTTTGAATGAATATCCTCTCTCCGAAGGTGAATCACGCTTAATCGTGATCGGCAGAGCGCAAATTCAAAGCATCAATCTTAACGAATTATTCCAACCCCTGGGCGGGGGTGGACATTCCCAAGCAGCTGCGCTGAATTTGCGAGGGGTAAACGCTGAGGAAATATTAAACCAACTTCTTGAGGGAATAAAAGCGACAATTCCCCACCCGCCTACCGCCAGAGACTTGATGTCTTCTCCTGTGCGCACCATTCGTCCAGAAACCACAATTGCCGAAGCACAGCGCACTTTGTTGCGCTACGGACACTCGGGTTTATGTGTCGTTGATGCCGAAGGGAAACTAGTAGGTATTATTTCGCGAAGGGATTTAGATATTGCCCTGCATCACGGCTTTAGTCATGCTCCTGTCAAGGGCTACATGACAGTCAATATGAGGACAATTACCCCAGATACCACATTGCCAGAAATCGAGTCGCTAATGGTGACATACGATATCGGACGCCTACCAGTATTAGAACATGGGCATTTAGTAGGATTTGTTACCCGTACTGATGTTTTGCGCGAATTACATCAGAAAGAGGAGAGGGGGAAAGGGAGAGAGGCGGGAGGGGGAGAAAAAAATATTAAATCTCCTACCCTAGGTGAGTTACATTCGCGGCTTGCGCCCCAGTTGTGGCAATTGTTGACTAAAGCATCACTAGAAGCAGAAAAACGCGGTTGGCATCTTTACCTTGTTGGGGGAGCAGTACGCGATTTGCTACTCGCTGAAGAAGCAACAGGCACTTTGCTGATCAAAGATATTGACTTAGTCGTTGATGGCTTTCACAAATCTGCTGATGTGGGTGCAGGTGTCGAATTAGCAAAGGCACTACAGCAAATTTACTCAAGTGCACGTCTAGAAATTCATGGCGCTTTTCAAACTGCGGCTTTGCTGTGGCACAAAGATCCAGAATTAGATTCTTTGTGGGTTGATATTGCGACTGCCAGAACAGAATTCTATCCTTATCCAGCGGCAAATCCTGAAGTTGAAGCGAGTTCGATTCGTCAAGACCTGTATCGCCGAGATTTTACCATCAACGCAATGGCACTGCGGCTGACGCCTCCCCGTGCTGGTGAATTACTCGACTTTTTTGGTGGGTTGGTGGATTTACAGGCAAAACAAATTCGAGTGTTACACGCTAACAGTTTTATCGAAGATCCCACCCGCATCTATCGCGGCGTACGCTTTGCTATGCGACTGGGATTTCAGTTAGAGGCTCAAACAGAAGAGTATATCCGCTATGCGATCAACAGCGGCGTTTACGATCGCACTACCCGAGAAAATAGCAGAACTCCCGCACTGCAAACTCGACTGAAAGCAGAATTGAAACATATCCTGGAAGCTGCCTATTGGAAGCCTGCTTTGCAG
The DNA here is from genome assembly GCF_963920835.1 of Scytonema sp. PCC 10023. Lineage (NCBI taxonomy): Bacteria > Bacillati > Cyanobacteriota > Cyanophyceae > Nostocales > Scytonemataceae > Scytonema > Scytonema sp. PCC 10023. The sequence continues at coordinate 48,688 of NZ_CAWUDP010000019.1, read as the reverse complement.
TTACTTGCTGACTTAGGGGCGTTACAGTGTATCCATCCCACTCTCAAGCTAGATGAGGAACTTTTACGGCAATTACGTTTGTTAGAGCGCTGTTTGCGGCGGTTTGACTCCCAGCAAACCCTCATCCACTGGCAAATGCGCTTGGAAGCTTTAATAGCCCACTTAGCACCAGAATACCGAGCGCGTGTGGCAAGAAATTTGCAATTGCCGGACGATAGCATTGCTAGGCTAGATAATATAGCACAAGTACAATATATAGTCAACAAAATGACCTCCACGCCCTTTGTAGAAGCACAGAGGGGAGGAGGTGTAGCGTTTGAGGAGAAAATTCGTCCCAGTCAGGTGGTGCAGTTGCTGCGGCAATACGATGTGCCAATGCTGATTTTAATTGCCGTGCAAAGTCCAGGAGTCATCAGGCGCAAGATTTGGCAATATTTGACTATCTGGCGTAACGTGCAGCCTATTTTAAATGGCAATGATCTGCAACAAATTGGCTACAAACCAGGACCGCAGTATCGACAGATGCTAGATGATTTACTTGCTGCAACTTTGGATAAGGTGATTTGCAACAAAACGCAGGCTGAGGAGTTTTTGGCTCAACATTATCCTCGATGAAGTCACGATGCAATTTTATACATGAGACCATGAGGTAGGAACAGTCGCCAGAAAATCCGCAGCAGTGTATGTCGTGCCATTCATCAACCAAACGGCATCTTGTCCTGTTTGGGAATTGCGCCAGAAGATATCGCTCTTGCCATCGCCATTAAAGTCGGTAATGCTAGCATTCCAGGCTAGGGGAACATTGGGTAGAAACTCCGCAGCGGTATACTTGATGCCATCTATCAACCAAATGGCATTTTGTCCTGTTACGGAATTACGCCACAAGATATCGGTCTTGCCATCACCATTAAAATCACCGATATTAGCTTTCCAAGCTGCGGGAACATTGGTGGGCAGAAAAGCCGCAGCAGTATAGTTGTTACCATCCATCAACCAAATACCATTCTGTTCTGTGTTTTCATTGCGCCAGAAGATATCGGTTTTGCCATCACCATTGAAATCGGCAATCTGATACTTCCAACCTGGGACAGGAACGGATGTTAAAGGACTTTCATTAAAGTTAGCACCATTGTTCAACCAAATCTTATTCTCTCCTGTTAACTCATTGCGCCAGAAGATATCAGCCGTGCGATCGCCATTGAAATCAGCAATGCTATACTCCCATTCTTTGTCAAGCCTTGGTACAGAGGGTTGCTCGATTATGTTGGTGCCATTGACCGTCAACCAAAGCTTATTCTCTCCTGTGTCAAAATTGTGTAAGAAGATATCGCTGCTACCATCGCTATTGAAATCGCCAGTACTGTAATCCCAAGTTTTGCCGGAAAGACTTGGCAAAAAAGCTGCAGCACTATAGGTAGTGCCATCCATTAGCCAAACAGCGTTCTCTCCTGTGTCAGAATTGCGCCAGAACAGATCGGTTTTGGCATCATTGTTGAAATCGCCAATAGTGTAATCCCAGGCTATGGGAACAGGTGGTTGCACAAATTCCGCAGACGTATAGTAGTTTGGTTTGGTACCACTCATCAACCAAATACCGTTCTCACCTGTGTCATCATTGCGCCAGAAGATATCAGTCTGGCCATCGTTATTAAAGTCGATTATGGTCGCTGCATCTTTGATAAGCGAATTGGGATTAGGGTTGACGGTTGTTGACATAGTTTTTGTGTATAACTAGTAACGAAAAAATCGATCCTAACCCACATTTTCGTCTCTGTTATATCGGTTTTTACGGATATGCAAATAACTCCTAATACCGTTTTATCGGAATTCACGGATTCAAAATTTACGCCTTATCCTCCCTGCCCCCCTTGTCTTCTTTGTCCCTTCAACAATTGATATCTTTAAAGGCAACTCGATATAACCCAATACGGTTGAGTTAATGATTGTTGGTGATAACAAAAGCGAGTACGTATCGACACACCTGTAGAGACGTTGTATGCAAGGTCTCTACAGGTGTTTTGGTCTTATTTGAACTGTATTGTGATATGAGGGAGTACCAAAAAAGAAATTATCTATTATGTAGGGTGGGTTACGGCGCACGACAGTTGAGGTTTTACATACAGGACTTGCATTGCGCCGTAACCCACCATTGTTTTGGAGAGTACTACAAATTGGAGATTTTTTTAATTGGAAGTCCCTAAGTACAAGATTGCATAAGTTCGTAGCGTTATGATTTGTAGTTGCGCTAGGTGCGTAGATGCCTATCCCTTACGGGACGCTTTGTGACTGTGCGGCTTCCGTAGGGTAGGCAACGCAACGACAAGCTGTTATTGCGATACGAATTTATGAAATGCAGTACTAAGTAAGGTACAGTGGCAAGATGCAAACCTGTTGTTAAATTTCACTGGCTATACTTCATCCAGTTGCAAATCGCGCTATTTCCAGGCTTCAGCCGAAAACTTGTGACAAGTTGCACCCACTAGCGTGACTTCTATCCGTGATTGTACGCCTTCAGCAAGTCAGGCCATTTGAGCCTTTTTCAAGTTTGAAAATGCTTAAAAAATCAATACTTTTAGCTGAGAATTTAGCTTATGAACTTAGAACAAACCTCAGCTATAGACCAAAACTGTAGTATCGGTAGATGCTATCGGTAGATGCTATCGGTAGATGCGAAATGATTTACTTGCTGCTACGTTGGATAGGATAATTTGCAACAAAACGCAGGCTAAGAAGTTTTTGGCTAAACATTATCCTCGGTGAAGTCACTCGTAATAATTTAATCCTATGCAGGAGACCACGATGTGGGAACGGTTGCCAGAAAAGCCGCATCGCTGTATGTTGTGCCATTCATTAACCAAACGGCGTTCTCTCCTGTGTCATCATTGCGCCAGAAGATATCGCTCTTGCCATCACCATTGAAGTCAGCAACGCCAGCAGTCCAGGCTTCGGGAACATTGGGTAGAAACTCCGCAGCGGTGTAGGTGGTACCATTCATCAACCAAATAGCATTATCTCCTGTTACAGAATTGCGCCAGAAGATATCGCTCTTGCCATCATTATTAAAATCACCGGTATTAGCGTCCCAGTCTGCAGGAACATTGCTGGGTAGAGAGGTTTGATTCTGATTCGTTATGGTGGTACCATCCATCAACCAAATGTTAGTATTTCCTGTGTCATCATTGCGCGACAAGACATCGGTCTTGCCATCACCATTGAAATCGGCAATGCTATATTCCCAACCTGTACCAGTAAGGGACGGCAAAGAAACTGGATTGGCGAAGCCATTACCATTGTTCAACCAAACACTATTTTCTCCTGTTGAAGGATTGTTCCAGAAGATATCAGCCTTGCCATCCTTATTGAAATCAGCAATCTGATTCTCCCATTCTTTCGCAAGAGGCGATAGATTTGCTTGACCGGTGACGTTGGTACCATCGACAAACCAAACGCGATTCTCTCCTGTTGACTCATTGCGCCAGAAGATATCGCTGTTACCATCGCCATTCACATCAGCAATGCTCGCCTTCCAATCTTTGGGAAGAGTTTGTGGCAGAACAACGTTACTACTAATGTTAGTGCCATTCATTAGCCAAATGGCGCTCTGTCCTGTGTCCTCATTGCGCCAGAACAGATCGGTCTTGCCATCCTTGTTGAAATCACCAATAGTATAATTCCAGCCTGTGGCAAAGGTTTCCACAAATTCCGCAGAGCTATAGTAGTTTGGTTTGGTACCACTCATTAACCAAATACCGTTCTCACCGTTGTTATTGCGCCAGAAGATATCAGCCTTCCCATCATTATTGAAATCTATTGTGGTCGCCGCATCTTTGAATAGGGCATTAGGATTAGGGTTGACTGTTGTTGACATAGTTTCTGTGTATAACTACTGACTAAACAAACATTAATGATAAGCATAACCATTTTTCTCTGTGCAATTTTTTTAACAAATTCTGGGAACTTCACAAAATCTTTGTCATTTTTAAGCAGCTTTCCGGAATGCATTGCTACTATGATGTAGCTAGTATCAAACCTCAACACGCTTCAAACGAAATAACTGACATGAAGTAGTCGCAAAGAACCGTTGCACAGAAGGCGGCGGATGTGAATTGAAGAAAATCACAACCAACAAGTCCGTTTGCTTAAAAGCAGCTTAGTTAAAAAACTTTTGAACAACTTATATCTACAAGCAGCTGTCGTGTGAACGTTAGATGCGGAAATTTGCACAGGCGAGGACGGGGATATATTTACGTCTTTATCTAATGCCCAAACAGATAACCGCAACTAGCTAGAAGTCTAGAAGTAAACAGCTAGGCACAGTAGAGCTACATTGAGGTTTGAAAATTATGCAGAAAAAATCAATATTGTTAGCTGAGAATTTAGCTTATCAACTCAGCACTACGAGGACTTTATTTAAAAATGTTCAGGTAAACATTGCACAGGGCGATCGCTCACGTATTGCCTTAGTCGGTTCCAATGGTGTTGGTAAATCTACTCTGTTAAAGATTCTTGCAGGTCAACTTAGCCCCACCACAGGTTCTGTGACACGGAATGGAACCGTTTACTATTTGCCTCAAATCAGTACCATCAAACAGAACATGAAAGCAGGTACAGTACTGGATTTTTTGAGTTCTGTTTCTGAGGAATGGTGGAAAATTGAGGAAATTTTGCAGGCGCAATTCAGCACTACGCTTGACTTATCCTTACCGCTTTTCAATTTAAGTGGTGGGGAACTCACAAAGTTATTCCTGGCGATCGGTTTATCTTTTGAACCTCAGCTGTTACTGCTGGATGAGCCAACAAATCATATGGACTTGATGGCGCTAGAAAGTTTGAGGTCTTTTCTTAACGACTTTGAGGGAGCGTTTGTCATTGTTTCTCACAAGCCATTTTTTCTAGACCAAGTTACTGATATAACTTGGGAACTGACACCAGAAGGTGTGAAAGTTTATGGAGAAAATTTTTCTTTGTACCGAGAGCAAAAAGAAATAGAGTTAGAGGCGAGATTGCGATCGCACGAAGTTGCGAGAAAAGAACTCAAACGTGCTAAAACTACCGCATTACAGGAACAGCAACGAGCAGCACAATCTAGCAGAAATGGTCGCGCCAAGGTTCTTAAGGGTAGTGTAGACAGAAAAGCAGCAGAACTGCTTAAATCTAAAGCCCAGGTGTCCGCAGGGATTGCCAAAAAGAAACATGAAGCAGCAGTAGCAAACGCTACTCAAAAAGTTGCACAGACGAAGGTAAGAACGATGAAGGCGACGAGTATTCAACTCGAACAAACAAGCCAAAAACGCCGAAATCTTATTGATATTCAGGGTGCAAATCTTTGGGTAGGTCAGAACCTGCTGCTTGAGAACATCCAGCTTCATATCTCTTCTGGTGACAGAATAGCCATTGCTGGCGCTAATGGTTCAGGTAAATCTAGTTTGGCAAAGGCAATTTTGCACAGGGATACTACAACAGCGATTTTGGAGTCAGGTGAAATTTTACTTGCTCCCACAATACAAGCTGTGTACCTGGATCAAACTTATGAGTTCGTCAATCGAGAGCAAACGATTCTGGAAAATATGCAAGCTGCCAATCCCAATTTAAATTATCAGCTTTTACGGCAGCAGTTGGGACACTTTCTTTTTAAATACGATGATGTACACAAAAGCACATCAATGTTGAGTGGAGGTGAATTGGCAAGGTTGGCGATCGCCATGATTAGTATTTCCCAAATCGACCTGCTGATTCTCGATGAGCCGACGAATAACCTTGATATTGAAACGGTTGACCAAATAGTAGAAGGTATCAACGAGTACCAAGGTGCGCTTTGGGTCATTTCTCACGATTTGGATTTCTTAAGCCGGATTAATATCACTCAGGCTTACAAGTTGAGTGAGCAAGAGTTGCAGGTGACGACATATTTACCCAGTGAATTCGAGCAATATTATCAAGAATTACTGAGTTAGTTGTGTAGAATGTAGTGACCAATAATTTCTTTCAATTCTTGAGGTGCTTCAATAGCTATTGCAGCTCCCAAATCAGGACGAACAACCCACCACCAAATTAGGGTTTCTAAATAACTTGGGGGTTCATCATTGGGGCACCATTCTATACAGCCTTCATTGACACCAATAATATTGGGGCAAAAGTCATTAGCTGTTGCTACACGCTCATCTAGTTTGTCAAACTGTACGATGTCTTGCCAAAGAACTTGGTTTGGAATTGAGCTTAAAATTGATTGTATGTCTATGGTAATCATTCCACTGTACCTCCAAAAGCTTTAATGACTCTAATTCCGAAGTCCTGTTGTTCTTCATAGGATAGAGTATTAACCCATTGCCTGACTGTTATGTCCCAAGATCCAGTTAGCTCTGGTTGTACAGAATTGTATAAATTGGTAATTTCTTGATGAATCGACCCTTTCCCATGTTCTAATCGAACGAGATTACCTGTATTATGAATTGCCTCTGCACCAAATCTTTCTAAGTTTGAGGTAGTTTGCCCAACAATATGATGCCATGCTTTCCCTGCACCTGCAGCACCCATGATTCTTTTGAATTCACCAAACGTTTTAAAACCTTGACCAGGTCTTATAGGCGCAATTACTGTTCTTGATACTAGTTCTCTTGCCAGTCTTATTGCTATTTCCTGCCTTGTTTCTTCTGTGACTTTTGTTAGTTTGGTTGCACTCGTCTACTCAATCGTATCTTGGATGATCTCCAATCACTTATCTCCTGATTCAGTTCTTGTTAGGCAAAATGATCTTGCAGTCAACAATGGATGAAGTGATCGCCGTAGGAAATTGCTCCGCGCGATCGCGCTCGATTGATTCCTTGTATTTGTCAGGCGATCGCTCCGCGCCATCGCAATCATAATTCACCGTTATTTTTAAAATAATCGACTCATCAAAGTCTAAAAAATGTTTGTTTGTACAGAATTACTTTGTTATAAACCTTTGGGCATCAGTCAAACGTCTGGACATAACTGCATAGCTTCTAGCATTTCTCTATCTTTTGGCAATAAGCCTATGAACTACGTTGGGTATTGGTAATCTAGGCTACAAAATAAGAATTGCGAAAAAATCAAAGCCAAACTTCTATCTCCTCACAACCCAAGCACTAAGGCATAAGCAGCAAAGCATCTAGGCAAGTTATAATTTTTTGCAGATGAACGTAACAAAAATTTATGAGTGACCCCCTTTTACAAGCATTTTTCGTTGGTAGAGCAGCTGCTGAGGTTCTTACTGAGAAGTTGGAATTCGCCTTGACTGATGCTCTGTCGGAACTCGGCAAATGGGATGCTGAAACTAGAGAGCAACTGCGACAGTTTACAGACGAAGTCATAGAGCGGGCAAATCGTGCAGCCGAAGCTGCTGGTGCTGCTCCAACCACAAGCTATGGAGAACCCGGTTCAGCGTCAGTTGACTTGCAAGCCACAATTGATGATTTGCGAGCAGAAATTGCCACATTGCGAACAGAATTACAACGCTATCGCAGCAGTAATTCTCTGTAGAGACGTTGCATTGCAACCTTTCTACTAGAAAATTAGAGAGAAACAGTTTTGGAATCAGAGTGTCTTTTCTTCCTACTGACTCGGTCAAAAACCAGCGGTACGCAAAGCATATGGAAAAAGGTTATTCAGATAAGGCATACCGTTGGAATAGCGAAAACTACTCTCGTAGACGCCGCTTTTTAGACATTTGGTCATTTGTCTTGCTTTTGATGTTCAAGCTTTGGCGATACAACAAATCTTGGAGTTACCCAGGAGGAGTTACCGAAGCCAAGCAAGCTGCTCGACGTAAAGCTCAAGCAGTATGGATTCGCACTACCCTGCTAGATTTAGGACCAACCTTTATCAAAGTTGGGCAACTGTTCTCTACCCGTGCTGATATATTCCCCAGCGAATATGTCGAAGAACTTGCCAAGCTACAAGATAAAGTACCCGCATTTAGCTATGAGCAGGTAGAAACAATTATTGAACAAGAACTAGGCAAGAAAATCCCCGAACTCTACCAAAGTTTTGAACCGATACCCTTGGCTGCTGCTAGCTTGGGACAAGTACACAAAGCTGTGCTGCATTCCGGGGAAGCAGTTGTTGTCAAAGTACAACGCCCCGGACTCAAGAAGCTATTTGAAATTGATTTACAAATTCTCAAGGGTATTACTCGCTACTTCCAAAACCATCCCAAATGGGGACGGGGGCGAGATTGGATCGGCATTTACGAGGAGTGTTGTCGCATTCTTTGGGAAGAAATTGATTATCTCAATGAAGGTCGCAACGCTGATACTTTTCGCCGCAATTTTCGTAGCTACGAATGGGTGAAAGTACCGCGTGTGTACTGGCGTTACACTTCTTCACGGGTGGTGACACTGGAGTATGTTCCTGGTATAAAGATTAGCCAATATGAAGCAATAGAAGCAGCAGGTTTGGATCGCAAAGTCATTGCCCGTCAGGGTGCCGAAGCTTACCTGCATCAGCTACTCAATAATGGCTTTTTCCATGCTGATCCTCATCCTGGCAATATTGCCGTCAGTCCGACTGGTGCTTTGATATTCTATGATTTTGGCATGATGGGGCGCATTAAGACCAACGTGCGTGAAGGACTGATGGAAACGCTGTTTGGCATTGCTTCAAAAGACGGCGATCGCGTTGTCAAGTCTCTGGTTGATTTGGGGGCACTGGCACCAACAGAAGATATGGGACCTGTGCGGCGTTCCGTTCAGTATATGTTGGATCATTTTATGGATCAGCCGTTTGAAAACCAATCAGTGGCTGCCATTAGTGACGATTTGTATGAAATAGCCTATGATCAACCATTTAGATTTCCAGCGACCTTCACTTTCGTGATGCGAGCTTTCTCAACACTTGAAGGTGTAGGGAAAGGGTTAGATCCAGAATTTAACTTTATGGAAGTTGCTAAACCATATGCCATGCAGCTTATGACCAATATGAATGGTTCTGAGGGGAATACCTTTCTCAATGAATTGAGCCGTCAAGCAGTTCAGGTAAGCAGTACTGCACTAGGACTACCACGCAGGCTGGAAGACACACTAGAAAAGCTAGAACGGGGAGATATACGCGTGCGTGTCAGATCTTTAGAAACAGAACGCTTGCTGCGACGGCAAACCAATGTTCAGCTAGGCACGACTTACGCTGTAATTGTGGCTGGTTTTACGCTTAGCGCCACAATATTATTGGTACAAAAATATGTATGGTTGGCGACGATTGGGTTTATAATTGCAGCCGCAGTGTCAGGCTTGCTGATTCGACTACTTATGCGCCTCGACCGCTACGATCGTATGTCATAAATGTTGTAAAAAGTATATGAAACTTAATTTTACCGGTGTTAGCGATCCGGGACTTATTCGTTCTAATAATCAGGATGCTTACTACATAGACCCAGAGGGGCGTTTTTTCATTGTCGCCGATGGCATGGGTGGTCATGCAGGGGGCGAGCAAGCAAGCCGCATTGCTACTGGGCAAATAGAGGCGTATTTGAGTGCTCAATGGAATTCTTCTAAACCTTCTGGGCAGTTATTACAGGAAGCTTTGTTACAGGCAAATGAAGCAATTTTGCTCGATCAGCAAAATCATCCTGAACGCTCGGACATGGGAACAACGATTGTGGTCGTTATCTTTCGCCCGAAAGAGCCGCCTTTGTGCGCTCACGTTGGTGACTCAAGGCTGTACCGCTTTCGTAATTCCCAATTAGAGCAACTTACGGAAGACGATACTTGGGTCGCCCGCGCTCTGAAAATGGGTGAAATTACGCCAGAAGAAGCTCGGATTCATCCTTTTCGTCATGTATTATCCCGCTGTTTGGGGCGTGAAGACCTACGTCAGATTGAAGTGCAACAACTGGATGTGAAACCGGGCGATCGCCTACTGTTATGCAGTGATGGTTTAACAGAAGAACTCGCCGATCCCAAGATTGCTGACTATTTCAAAGAAATCTCTTTGGTAGAAAAGGCTGCTGTGTGCCTCGTTGAAGCTGCCAAACAACATGGTGGACACGATAACATCACAGTCGTTATAGTCGCACTGAACTAGATAATAGGGGTAGCGTTAAAAAGAACGCAGAACACAGAACACAGTAATCACAATATCCCCACGGATAGAATCCGGGGGAAATAAGTGCGGAAAAACGCGCGTTGGTCTCCAAAGGATTTATCCGGGGGCACCCTACCAATACTTAGTACAGACGCTTTGGCAGGGCGTCTCTACTCTTAATTCACGACTCAAAAAGCGCGTTTAATATTCTGACGAATGATTCTTTCTTGGTGATAAATTTTTAGTTTTAGAGTTTAGGTGACAAATTTTTCTGTGTTCCCTGTCCCCTACATTTTGTCCCCTGTTCGGTATGATTCTCGTTTCCTCATAATATAGAATTTTGTAGAAAAATGCTGTAATATCTTCACAGGTCGATAAGATTACCGCATGAAACTATCTGATTACGCAAAATCTCAAGGGGTTAGCTATCGAACGGCTTGGAATTGGTGGAAGCAGGGGATTATAAAAGGTCGTCAGCTTCCAACAGGAACTATCTTGGTTGACGTTGAAAACAGCGAACCAGGTACTACTATTGCTTGCATCTATGCAAGGGTTTCCAGTTCAGAAAATAAATCTAACTTGGATAGGCAAGCCGAACGTCTAAACCAATATGCTGTAGCTAAAGGTTATGTCATCCAAAAAGTTGTCAAAGAAGTCGGAAGTGGCTTGAATGACAACCGTAAAAAGCTAAACGCTATCTTGTCAGACAAAAGCTTTAACGTATTGATTGTTGAACATAAAGATAGGTTGACTCGCTTTGGTGCTAACTACATTGAGATTTTGCTATCTAAAACAGGTAGACGATTGGAAGTTGTCAACAACGTCGAAAACAATAAAGACGACTTGATGACCGACTTTGCTGCGGTAATAACGTCTTTTTGTGCGAGACTTTACGGGATGCGTAGAGCGAAGCGAAAGACAGAAAAACTCATCCAGGAGCTACAAGCTAATGGAGATGATGAGACTTGTTGAGAGGCACGTAATTAAGCGAGGTTCTCCTTGTTGGCAAGAGATTGACGAGTTGGCATATCTGTCGAAAAATCTCTATAACCGAGCCAATTACGAAATCCGACAGCACTTTTTTAAGACCAACCAGATTCTTTCCTATAACGAGATGGCATCCCGGATGCAGAAAGAGGAATCGTACTGCAACTTACCCAGAAAGGTATCTCAGCAAGTACTTCGCTGTTTGGATAGAAACTGGAAGGCGTGGCAAGAAGCAACGATTGCTTACGAGAAAGATTCATCTAAGTTTTTAGGTAAACCAAGGCTACCCAAGTACAAAGACAAGGAAAATGGTCGCAATTTACTGGTTTACACCATCCAAGCTATTAGCTCAAAACAGCTGAAGAAAGGTTGGATAAAGCCATCGGGGACAAACTTACTCTTCTCTTGCAAAAAGGAAAATATCAACGAAGTGAGAATCGTTCCAAGAGCTGATTACTACGTACTGGAGGTGATTTACTCTCAACCTATAGAACAACTGGTAAATGGTGAGGTGGTAGCAAGTGTAGATGTTGGGTTGAACAACTTAGCGGCTGTAACTTCAAATCAAAAAGGGTTCAAACCTTTCCTGATTAACGGCAGACCGGTCAAGGCAATCAACAATTACTACAACAAACAGAAAGCTAAACTCCAATCGCAGCTTCAAGGCAAGAAGCAATCCTCCAACAGGATACAAAGACTAGCGACAAAGCGTGGTTTTAAGATAGACGACTATCTCCATAAAGCCAGCCGATTCATCATCAACAAGCTAGTTGAAAGCAACATTGCTACTTTGGTAATCGGCAAGAATGCCAACTGGAAGCAAGAGATAAACATTGGTAAAGCCAATAACCAGCAATTTACCAGCGTTCCTCATGCTCGGTTTGTCGAGATGCTGACCTACAAAGCGCAGCTCGTTGGCATCAAGGTCATTCAAACAGAAGAGTCGTACACTTCCGTTGCCAGCTTTTTGGACTTAGACGCGATTCCCATTTACGGAACGCCAGAAGCTCATAATGCCAAGTTTAGCGGTAAGCGAGTCAAACGAGGTCTGTACAAAGCCTCCTCTGGCATCAAGTTCAACTCGGATATCAACGGAAGTTACAACATCATGCGAAAAGTAGTCCCGGACGCCTTTGGCAACGGGATAAAGGGTGTAGTAGTTCACCCAGTCAAGGTCACGCTTGCAAACTAATTCTATATTTTTCTATGGGATTAGGAACTATACCCACTCAAAATTTGTTCAATTTGAGCATTTTTCTCATTTACAATTTGATACATATAGTTTTAGCCTCCCAAATTTCTAACTTGGGAGGCTAATTCAAGCGTTTTGTGTAATTGACATCTTGCACCTCATAAGGTAAGACGAATATAATTCAATCTTACCTACCTTACATCCCTGAAAAAGGCAAAGTGTAGAGGACAAGGGCGCAGTGGCTTGCGCCTGCGGTTGCAATGTAAAATTTAAGACATTGCAAATTCCACACTTCATCTCAAGCAGGGAATAAGGGAGTTTCAGCCACCATCCATGGTATAAAACTTATATTTTTCCGAAATCTGCTTCAACAGACTTGGGATCTATATCAGTAGGGTGAGAAACAAGGTGTATCCACTAAAAAACTACCCATTAGGGTGTGGGCAATTAGTCAAACAATTGTTATCTTTCGTAATACGGAGGTACAAATGTCCGGCAAACAAAAGTCCTCTTTTTAACCCTATTGGTCTTCAGACAGCTATATCACTTTTACTTTTTTTGCTTTTAGGAGTTAATCATGAACCAACCTATCGAATTAAGCCTTGAACAACAATTCAGCATCCGCTCATTTGCTACTCAAGTGCAGCATATGAGTCCTGATCAGGCTAAGGACTTTTTAGTCAAGCTTTACGAACAGATGATGGTGCGGGAAGCAACCTATAAGGAGCTTCTCAAGCATCAGTGGGGGCTAGATTCTGGTTCCAGTTTGGCATAGAGTTGTAGCGCCTTAGTAGGCGACCTCCTTCTCTTGCTCAGTTCCAAGGAGGAAAAGAGCTGGGGATGTCGGGGCGTCAACTAAAATGAGCGATTGTGATTAGAGAATCTAGAAATGATAACTCATCTAACGAAATAAATTCGCTGTATACCTTGTATCGTTTCAATTGACATTACGAGTCACTAGCTTTGTGCATTCGCCAAACTGCTGCTTTGTCGCAAGCTAGCGTTACACAAATACCTGTGCCTGTTCTTTTCAAACAGTGCTTGACTCATCGAGCAAAGGTAATCACAGCAATTAGTCTATCTGAATTTTGCTGCTCATATTATTTATATTTACATTTCTTATAACTTTTTTGGCAAGTACATACATAATGTTTAACAATAATTAATATGAATGATGAGTCATGCTGCACACTTTGCAGCGCAGCAGGAATAATCCTAGTTTTGAAAAAAGACGTAAAAAGCTTATGAGTGGTCTGTCACATTAATTCTGATGGTTGTATAAGTTCGTAGTAAGGACTTTAGTCCTAGACCCCGAGAGCGCAAAGAGCGCTCACTACGAATCCCTCAAAATTAATGATACAGACCACTAGTCTTGTTCCACTAGTTACAGTGGAAATGTTAGCTCTAACCGGAAAGGTCTAATGGGGAATCTGTATCAAGTGCTTGTATCTTTGCCAAAATTTGAGGCTTAATCTTTTCGTATTCGGTTTTAAGTAAAGTTTTACTAAGTTGCGGCTCAGCGGACGATACTAGCTTGTAGCTCATCGTCTCCCACTGTTGCAGCCGCTGGTGCTGTGCTGAGGCGATACTTGAAAGTAATACATGAACACAACGATTAGGAGCCTCTCTAGTAAAGAACAGTATACGGTAGAAACCTGTTTGTCCCAATAAGCGAGTGATTTCTTGCCCGAAAGTTGTTTTCAAGTCGAGGTAGTATGGCAACCATTTGGCACCATCCCTACGGTTGTAAATCAAGGTAATCCACAGCAGCATCGGGTGAGGAGCAGTAATGAAAAGAAATTGATTGTAGCGTGTACAAACTAAACGTTTTTGAATTTCTAAAACTGGTAGCATCACCCATAAAGCTGGTGAAACTTCTCCATTAGAAGAGAGGCGACTGGGAAAGACGATATCGGCGATGGGTTTATTAGCCGGCCAAGAAGCTTGCTTCGCGATTTCATCAATTACTGCAGATGTTAGGGTCGTTTTTGTAGTCTTGTGTTCAACATCTGTCTTTACTGGCAAAGTTTTGCTTGTACCATAACGCTGTTCCAAGGATGCCAGAACCTTAAGAATTTCGTCTATACTTTGGGGTCTTGAGCTTGGTGCCTTGGCTAAACAACTCATAACCAAATTTTCTACTTCTTTTGGGAGTTGTACAGGAGCAACTTCAGCAAAGGAACGCGGTTGTTGATAGTGGTGTAGTTTATACCAAACTCCAAAAGAGTGGCTTGATGCTATAAAAGGAATTTTACCTGTAAGCATTTCAAACATCATCACTCCCAAACTATAAATATCAGAACGGTTATCTAATTCCTTGCCATCCATTTGTTCGGGAGAAGAATAAGCGAGAGTACCTAAATAGTAGTTAGTATGATCAGTATCTGACTGTAGTAACTTAGCGATCCCAAAATCTAAAACTTTAACTAATTCGCCGAAACTATCATCTTGAATGACAAGCATATTGCTCGGCTTAATATCGCGATGGATAATTGAGTAGATTTTGCCATCTACTGGGATGCCATGATGAGCGCACTGTAACCCCAAGCAAATTTGACGCACCATGCTCAAAAATCTTAGTAAAGACAGTTGTTGCTTGCGGATGACATTGCTCAAGCTTACTCCTTGTAGATATTCCATAACATAGAAGGGAATATTATTCTCGTCTACGCCATAGTCCATAACTCGGACAATGTGGATGCTTTTTTGCCCTAGTAAGGCGCAGGTTTTCGCTTCTCGCTCAAAGCGCTCCTGCACTCGCAATTGTTGATTTTCCATTGATACAGCAAGAAATTTAACCGCAACGGGTACGCCACCCAACAAAACATCCTTAGCACGATAAACTTTACCCATTGCTCCAGCACCAATCATCTCCTGGAGTTCATAGCGTTTGCTGAGTAAACGACCAATGTTGGGATCTGACATAGAAAATTCGACTCCAATGTTTAACAATCCTGGGAGGTTTCTACCCAGCCTACAAGTTGTCAGTGTTTTGGTTTGCAAGTGCATTTAGATAAACGGGGTTAGCACACTGACTGAGAAATTTTGTACTATCCCGTACTTTTGCTCTGATTTAGTTTTCCCAAATTTGACCAGTGAGATAACTTGAGGCGTCTAAAAAAATCGTTTTGATTCATGGGCTGACCAATAGGATTTGAGCTATCCTACAAATGCTCTCCACAAGCTGCTCCTCTGTCAGTTCACCGTAACCAAAGATAAACTCACCTTGAGAATGTGATTTGAGATAATGAGGTGCAGCAGATATCATCCCGACACCAAGCAAAGCAGCACGCTGCATAATCTCTTCATCACTTAAAGGGGTATAGAATCGCACCATCACGTGAATTCCCGCTTTTTCTCCTAAAATCGTTGCTTTCTCCCCAAAGTGAACCTTTAATGCTTCCACAAGGGCTTGACGACGTTTATCGTAGAGCGATCGCATTTTTCTGATATGCCGTTCTAAATGCCCTTGTTCGATAAAATCTGCAAGAACCTGTTGTTCTAGTAATGGTAAGTGGCGATCGCTCAACCATTTAGCACGAGCAAAAGCAGAAACCAAACTTTTTGGCAGCACCAAATAGCCAATTCGTAGCGAAGGAAACAGCACTTTTGAGAACGTACCGATATAGAGTACAGAATCGCTGCGATCCAAGCCTTGCAAAGCTGGAATAGGTCTGTCACCATAGCGATATTCACTATCGTAATCATCTTCAATGATGAAAGCCCCCGTTTGCCTTGCCCAAGTGAGTAATTCCAATCGTCGGGGTAGCGAAAGTATTGCACCTGTGGGGAACTGATGAGAAGGTGTCACGTAAACTAGCCGGACTTGTTCACTGCAATAGTTAGCTAAGTCTTTAACCACCAGGCCAGAGTCATCCACAGCGATCGGTAAGAGTTTAGCACCCCGAGTCTGAAAGATCAGCCGTGCGCTTAAATAGCCTGGGTCTTCCACAGCAATAACATCATTCGGTTCGATGAATAAGCGCATGATTAAATCGAGTGCTTGCTGCGTGCCATTGACGATTATCACTTGCTCTGGTTCGCAGTTGACAGCGCGGGAACGAGAGAGGTAACGGGAAATAGCTTCCCGCAAAGGTTTGTACCCTAGAATATCTGTTGAGTAGTCGAGCCATTCTAAATCAGAGCAACAATAACGAGAAAGTAGCCTGCGCCACAACTTAATGGGAAATTGGTCAATGGCTGGTCGTCCGTAGCGGAAGTTAATTGGCATTTCCACTTCAGTACTTCTGGGGACATCTTCTGTTTTAGTTAAATATTCACCATACTTAGAAAGCTTGACTGGTGGACGAACCATTTTCCCAGTCGATTGAATTGGCGTTGAATTTAGTAAATCATCAGGAAGTTGAGTGCAAACAAAAGTACCAGAACCGACGACAGTTTCTATGTAGCCCTCACTGAAAAGTTGGTCGTAGGTTTGAGTCACAGTCGTGCGCGAAATCCCCAGAGACTTGGCAAGCTGACGTGTGGAAGGAATACGTTTTCCTGGTAATAACCTTCCGCAAAGAATGCAGGAGCGCAGTTCTTCGTAAAGCTGTTGATGAAGTGGTAAAGGAGAATTGCTATCCAGCGTAATGACAAAATCCATAACTTCACAGCTATGAAAGTGGACTTATATCAAATCATAAAAGTGGCTCTTGTAAAAGACCGCTTTGGAGAATTACGCTGATATTGGTTGAATTAAAACTCCTTAAAAATGCTGATAGAGCAACAAATTACTATCAGAGAAGCGACTCAACAGGAAGACTCACTGATTGCAAAACACTTTTACCTAATGTGGCAAGATATTGGCGTTCCTGATGACGCTATTAACCCAAATTGGCTTGAGATAACTCTCCAGTTTATAGAACAGGCTCGTCGGGATTTGTTTTACAAAGCATTTCTTGCAGAGGTTGATAGTGCAGTTGTTGGATCTGCGAGTTGTCAACTCTACTCAGGTTTATACCCGAATGTTTTTATCCCAGAATACCGCAAATATGGATACATTTGGTGCGTTTATGTTGAACCATCTTACCGCAAACAAGGAATTGCCAAGCAACTGACTAGCGCGACGGTTAACTATTTGAAAGCAATCGGTTGTACGCGAGCGGTTCTCAACGCCTCTCCCTTAGGCAAACCAGTCTATGAAAGTCTTGGTTTTTCCAATAGCAATGCTATGCAATTGGATTTATGAAAAATGAAAATTGCTATTAGAGAAGCGACTCAACAGGAAGACCGAATTATTGCAAGGCACTTTTATCAAATGTCGAAAGACCTTGGTGTTCCTGATGATAATATCAATCCTGACTGGCTGGATATTATTCTTCAGTTTATAGAACAGGCTCGTCAATTATTTTACAAAGCGTTTGTGGCAGAGGTTGATGGTGCAATTGTAGGTTCTGCAAGTTGTCAACTCTATACAATCAAAGGTCTTTACCCAAATATTCTCAAGCAGCAATATCGCAAAACTGGTTACATTTGGGGCGTTTACGTTGAACCATCTTACCGCAGGCAAGGCATTGCTAAGCAATTAACTAGCACGACGGTTAAGTATTTGAAAGGAATTGGTTGTACGCGAGTACGTCTTGACGCCTCTGTCATGGGAAAACCAGTTTATGAAAGCCTTGGTTTTTCTAGTGGCAATGCTATGCAGTTGGATTTAATTGATACTAGTTCTTTTTAGTTTTGATGTATGTGGACGGGCAAGATGCCCATCCCACTTATAGAAGCATAATTGGAGTACAAAATTATGAGTCCTTTAGACAACGCAATTAACCAAGAACAGTTGACTCCTACACAACGTAGTCAAATTAAGCGAGTTTCTCAACGGGGTCATTATGAGCGTCAGCTGATTTATGAGATTTTAGATGAAGGGTTAATCTGTTATGTAGGATTTGTTGTAGATAATCAGCCGTTTGTGATTCCAACTGCTTACGGTCGTGTGGAAGACAAAATATACATTCATGGTTCGCCAGCAAGTCGGATGTTGCGTTCTCTACTTACTGGTATTGAAGTTTGCGTGACAGTTACTTTGCTGGATGGCTTAGTACTGGCGCGCTCAGCGTTTCACCACTCTATGAATTACCGTTCTGTAGTGATATTTGGTACAGCTACTGTCGTGCAAGACAGTGAGCAAAAGCTAGAAGCGCTACGAGCTTTTACTGAGCACATCGTACCAGAAAGATGGCCAGAGGTACGCCCACCCAACCGTCAGGAATTACAGGGAACTTTAGTGCTTTCTCTACCTATTACAGAAGCGTCTGCTAAAGTGCGGACAGGTTCACCTCTCGATGATGAGGAAGACTATAGTTTACCTGTATGGGCGGGTGTTTTGCCTTTGCAAGTGGTTGCTGGTGATGCGATCGCCGACCCACGTTTGCACAAAAAAATTACTCTACCAGATTATGTACAAAATTACACTCGTCTTGTTGCGGGGCGCGAGTAGCAGGCGATACTATAGGCGAAAATGAGGCTTGTTTTGCTTAATTTCTCACCAATTCTCTATGTCCAATCGCACAATAGACAAGGTATCATCTGTGTAAAGGAAGAGCTTTGCTCCCCGACCAAAGGCTCGGAAAGACTTTATTTGTTTTCCGCTTTGATCCACAGGTATCAACTCTTGAAATTCCTTGGTGTCTAGGGAAACAAGAAACAATGAATCCGGCTTATAATAATCACCGGTAAACAAGGCATAATCGCCATAGTCACCATCAAACAGGGCGTGATATTCTTTGTTGACTGCAAAAGCACGAGAGTACCGAAGGGGAAAAGGGAAGTATTCTCTACGAATCTCAAAGTTTGATATATGAATTAAACAAAATTCTCCCGGATAGTAAGCTGTATCGCAGTAAGTCCAGATGTCGCGCTCTGATGCAACATTCATTCTATAGCAGAATAACGTAGACAAGCTTGAGTGTGTAGATGAACTTTCACTTGAATACTTGAAAATGAAATTTCCGGTTTCATCCAAACATACAAGTTCCGTTCCCCATCCACAATCAGATGTTATCCAAATTTGTCGAGTTTCAGTTGCTTGAATATCTTCAACACCGTCACGGACACGAAATGAGTGAATGAGTTCACCATAAGACGAATAAATGTGAGCGTTCTTGTCGTGATAGTTTGCTCGTGCGCGAACGACAAGCCACCGATCTGACCCCATTGGTTGGATATCATGGTAGTTGTCGCGTGTTGGCGGCAGATCAACGTGTTTGAGTACTTCTCCCAAAAAGTAATAAATGCGGTAGTTCTTGATACTATGAGATCGAAGTTTGACATGACCGTTTGGGTATCGAGAATCTGGTGTCTTGTCGAGTGATAGAATGACAGGCGTTCCGCAGAAACCAACGCTCACGGTGATCAGATTTCTTCCCTGAAGAATTTCCCTTAGATTAAGCAGGTGTTTGGTCTCAAGTTCTCTCATTGATATTCTCTGTTGTCTGCGAGGATAAACGTAGACAAAGCAGTATCGTGCCGCACGCTACCCCCACGACTTCGACAAGGCCAGGACTTAGGCATTTTAACGAAAAACTGTCATTCTGAGTGTAGCGAAGCGCGAAACGAAGAACTCCCTTGATACTTCGCTACACTCCGTTTCGCTCAGTATGACATTCTCCACTTTGCGTAAGTCCTGAAGGCAAAGAAAAGGTCAGTTTAATAGAAAATAAGTGCCTACAATAATATTAGTAAATTTACTGAGTCAGTAGTGCGAGCGCAGAGGATATATTCAGTATCGTCGCAGTATACTATGGCTCATGAATTCCTCTGCAACAACATCTTGGAATGAAGTCCGTGCTGCATTTCAAAAAATCTGGGGTTATGAAGATTTCCGTCCACCGCAAGGAGAAATTATCCAGAGTTTGTTGGCAAAAAAAGACGCGCTGATTATCATGCCTACAGGTGGGGGAAAGTCAATTTGCTTTCAACTTCCGGCACTGCTACAAACTGGATTAACGCTCGTTATTTCACCTTTAGTAGCGCTGATGGAAAACCAAGTGCAGGAACTTCGGGAACGCAATTTACCAGCTGCGCTTTTGCATAGCGAATTGCCGTCTGACACGCGACGTAAAACTTTGCAAGCTTTGGGACGACAAGAGTTAAGATTACTTTACTTGTCTCCAGAAACTTTACTAAGCAAGCCTGTGTGGGAAAAGTTGTGCCAGCCGCAAGTTGTGATTAATGGCTTGATACTAGATGAAGCGCATTGTTTGGTACAGTGGGGAGACACTTTTAGACCAGCTTATCAAAGGTTGGGGACGGTACGACCAGCGCTACTCAAATCAAAACCATTGGGAACAAATATAGCGCTAGCCGCTTTTACCGCCACCGCGGACCCTCTAGCCCAAACTAAAATTCGACAAATTCTTGAGCTGCAGCAACCCGCAGTTTTTTGCATTTTTCCTTACCGATCTAATATTAACCTTTTTATTCGCATAATTTGGACGCCAAGAGGCAGAAAGCAACAATTATTAAAATTTCTTTTAGATAAACGACAACAAACTGGGTTAGTTTACGTTCGTACAAGGCGAGATAGCGAGGAGTTGGCTGTATGGCTGCAAGAAAAAGGTTACGCTACAGCAGCTTATCATGCAGGATTGGGCGCAGAGGAACGCCGCGCCGTAGAAGCACAATGGCTGAGTGGAAAAATGCTGTTTGTTATCTGTACCTGTGCTTTTGGTATGGGGATAAATAAAAGTGATGTGCGTTGGGTGGTTCATTTTCACCCGCCGTTGTTAATTTCAGAGTACGTGCAGGAAATTGGACGCGCTGGACGTGATGGGAAACCAGCCGAGGCGCTGATGTTGATCAGTGAACCTACGGGGTGGTTAGATCCAGAGGATAAGCAAAGACAAAAGTTTTTTCAGGAGAATTTGCACAAGCAACAGCTATCGGCGCAGCAAGTGCTGAAAAAATTACCAAAAACAGGGGAAGTGAATGCTGTGGCGAGAGAATTTCCCAATGGGGCGATCGCTCTTTCTCTGCTACACAGCAGCGGACAACTCCAGTGGCTTGACCCTTTTCATTACACTATCGTTTCAGGGGCGAAAACTGAGCCAGTTGCACAATTGCAAGCAGCGAAGCAAATGAATCAGTATCTTAGTACTAAGCAGTGTCGCTGGCGTTTTTTATTAAGTGCTTTTGGTTTTGAGGAAGAGATGAAGAACTGGCGTTGTGGTCACTGCGATAATTGCTCATAATTAAGGGATTGGGGATTGGGGTAAGGTGCGAGTATTGCCCAGTCTCCCCAATTCCCAGTCCCCAGTCGCCAATCCCCATTTAAAACTGGCGCAAAAAGCGAAGGTCGCTAGCATAAAGACGGCGAATATCATCAATTTGATGCAGAACCATTGCGAAGCGTTCTACACCAAAACCAGCGGCGAATCCAGTATAAACTTCTGGGTCGTAACCCACAGCTTTGAGGACATTTGGATCGACCATTCCGCAACCCATCACTTCTAGCCAGCGACCCTTCCACTGTAAATCAACTTCAGCAGAAGGTTCTGTAAAGGGGAAATAACTAGCGCGGAAGCGAATGGGTAACTCGCCAAACATTGCCTCCAAAAATACCTTAATGGTGCCTTTGAGGTCAGTAAACGTTAGTCCCTCATCAATTGCTAAAAGTTCTATCTGATGGAAAACCGCTGAGTGTGTTGCATCTACGTTATCTCTCCGGTAGACTCGCCCTGGTGCAACGACGCGAACCGGCGGTTCCTCAGTTTCCATGTAACGAATTTGTACCGATGAGGTGTGAGTCCGCAAGAGATTTCCGTCTGGTAGGTAGAAGGTATCCTGCATATCACGGGCGGGGTGGTCGGGAGGAGTGTTGAGAGCCTCAAAGTTATAGTAATCTGTTTCCATCTCTGGTCCTTGAGCTACGGTGTAGCCCAAACCGACAAAGATATCCAAAGCTTTGTCGATGATGCCATTAAGGGGATGAACGCGACCTTGAGGACGATAAGTTCCTGGCATGGTCACATCCAAAGCTTCAGCTTCTAGCTGTGCCTGAATTTTTGCGCCTTCCAAGACTGCGCGTTGCTGATCTAGGCTGTTTTGCAGGGCTTCTTTGACTGTATTAGCGATCGCTCCTATTGTCGGTCGTTCCTCAGCACTGAGTTGCCCCATACTCCGTAACAGCGCCCCTAGTTGACCCTTTTTCCCTAGGTAGCTGACTCTCAGTTCTTCCAGACGTTCTAGCGTATCAGCGGCGGCGATCGCTTTTTCTCCTTCCTCTCGCAGTTCTAAAAGTTGAGCCTCTAAACTGTTAGTCATTAGTTATTAGTCATTAGTCATTAGTCATTACTGAGCCAGCGCTATGCAGGAGGGGAGCCAGTCCGTTGCGGGGGTTCCCCCCGTTGTAGGACCTGGCGTTTTCCCGAACTCACAGCGACTGGCGTTCGTCGTTCGCGTAGCGTGTCCGTTCGCCCTTGGTGTGCCGTAGGCATAGGACATAGACGTGCCGAAGGCATACCCGAAGGGTCACTAGTCCAAGGCTTTGGGCTACTGGACATTGATTTGTCACGCGACAGTAGTATAGCCCAAACTTCTTTTTACCAGTTTAGCCGCTTTAGAGAACTCCACAACGCACAACGTATGACTCGAAATTTTGAATTTTAGCGTAGGGAGTGCCTTCTGGTCTTGACACTTAAGTAGTAACTAATGACTAATAACTAATGACTAATGACTAATGGCTATTAAGCAATGTCTATGAAAATACTGATTAGCAACGATGATGGGATTTCTGCCCTAGGTATTCGTACTCTAGCAAACACTTTGGCTCAAGCAGGTCATGATATCAGTGTCGTTTGCCCGGATCGGGAGCGATCGGCAACTGGGCATGGCTTAACGATGCACCAACCAATTCGCGCCGAAATTGTGGACTCGATTTTTCATCCTGCTGTCAAAGCTTGGGCTTGTGATGGGACTCCTTCTGACTGTGTGAAGTTGGCGCTGTGGGCTTTGTTGGATTCTCCACCAGATTTAGTTTTGTCTGGGATTAATCATGGTGCTAATTTAGGAACCGAAATTCTCTACTCTGGTACTGTTTCTGCAGCAATGGAAGGTTTGATTGAAGGTCTTCCCAGTATAGCGTTAAGTCTTGCCAGTCATACTAGTAAAGACTTTCAGCCTGCTGCTAACTTTGCCAAAATCTTGGTAGGGCAACTGGCGCAAAACCCTCTACCAGATTTGATGTTACTTAACGTGAATATCCCTGCTGTTAAATGGGAAGAAATTGCAGGAGTGGCTCTTACGCGTCAAGGAGTGCGGCGTTACGTAGATGTGTTTGATAAGCGAGTAGACCCTCGTGGTAAAACATACTACTGGTTAACCGGAGAAGTTTTAGAAGATGTGGAACCGACGGTAGATTTCAATATTCCCCAAAATATACCTATAGACGTACATGTCATCCGTAAAAACTACATCAGTATAACGCCCTTGCAATACAATCTTACTTATGCCAATGGATTGAACAAATTATCTCAATGGAACTTTAAGTTTCTGTAAAGTCTTTTCGGCATGGAGGCGACTATATCAAGGGTTCATAAATGCATGACAGGAAAATATAGGTTATAAAGTAGGAGCGTCATTGAAGATCAGCCATACGCAAACTTTCGGAAAATCTGAGACTGCCATCTGCAAATTTTTCATATATGAACAAAAAAGCAACCTTAAACAAGGTATGCTGTTTTACCAAGAAATTCCTCCACCATCAAAAGCCGTGAGACAACATAAACTTAACAAAATAGATCACCATTTTTTGTATTGATTGCCCGGTGAGTCCAGCAAGCAACACTCATGTCTAGGATAGAAAATCAATTTACCGTGCATTTTTGGGGCGTTCGCGGCAGTATCCCCTGTCCGGGATCACACACCGTCCGTTATGGCGGGAATACCCCTTGCGTTGAGATGCAAGTGGGCGGCAAACGCTTAATTTTTGATGGAGGCACAGGACTGCATGTTTTAGGGCAATCTTTGTTGCCTAGTATGCCGATAGAGGCTGACATTTTCTTCACCCACTCCCACTGGGATCATATGCAAGGGTTCCCGTTCTTTTCCCCGGGGTTTATCAAGGGAAACATCTTTCATATTCACGGTGCGATCGCTCCCGATGGTTCAACCATTGAACAGCGTCTCAATGACCAGATGCTGCACCCAAATTTTCCCGTTCCCTTGCAGATCATGCAGGCAAATTTAGATTTCCACAACGTTATACCAGGGCAACCCATTCACACTCATGACATTACTGTAGAAACAGCTCCACTGAACCATCCAGGTGAAGCTATAGGCTACAGAGTTAACTGGCGTGGTGGCGCTGCTGCTTATATTACTGATACTGAACATTATCCTGATAGGCTAGATGAAAACGTTTTATGGTTAGCTCGTAATGCCGACATTCTGATTTACGATTCCACCTACACTGACGATGAGTATAATTGCCCAAAAAAGCCTAAAATTGGCTGGGGACATTCGACATGGCAAGAAGCTGTGAAGGTAGCCAAAGCCGCTAATGTTAAAACTCTGGTGATTTTTCACCACGACCCATCGCATGATGATGAGTTTTTGGATCGTGTCGGACAAGAAGCAGCACAGAAATTTCCTGGTGCTATTATGGCACGTGAAGGAATGGTGCTCCAAGTTCCTGTACCATTTCCTTTATCAGAATCTTTTTCTGTTAGTAAGTTTTCTGCTTATAGCTTGCAGTCGGAGCAACTTTAGATTTTGGATTAGATTGGTGATTAGGAGCTTTCAGCAGTCAGCACACAGGAAGTTCTGAGCAATGAGTTCTGAGTGGAGTGACTTGTTATCCTACTGATGACTCGTTACTAGGTGCTTATAACTGTGCTAGCTGAGAGCTGTAGACCCCGAAGGGCTTTCCCTAGGGTTCGCTTGAAGCTACAAAATCTTAAATCCCAGAATCGACGTGCTAAATTTGTCTCAAAATGGGTGTTCTGTGTGGGTTACTTCTTCGACCGAATTGGCTTTAACTCCAACTTTTGTTGCTCTTGGCAAATTTGACGGCGTACATCTTGGTCATCAGAGGGTAATTCAACCGATATTGCCCCCTATGAGGACACAAGAGGACGTGGGGAATTCTTCGGCGTTTGCGTCACTCTCCACCCCGTCCTCACACGTCTACTCGACGGTTGTCACTTTTGATCCGCATCCACAAGAATTTTTTACTGGGCAACCCCGTACTTGGTTAACACCACTGGATGAAAAAATTCATGCCTTGCGATCGCTCTTAGTAGAACAACTGGTACTACTACCCTTTGGCAAAGAATTATCTGCTTTAACTCCTGAAGAGTTTGTAGAAAAAATTCTGGTCCAACAACTGCAAGCTGCACGAATTAGCGTCGGGCAAGACTTTTGCTTTGGTTCCAACCGCAGTGGTACTGCTGCTGATTTGCAATTGCTCGCCGCCAAGTACGGCATTCCCGTTACCATTGTTCCTCTAGAAACTTGTACCCGTAATCAGTCCCCAGACAACAGTGGTGCCAGTGTTACTTCCAGCCAGGAAACTCGCATTAGCACTTCATTGATCCGGCAACTCTTACAAAGTGGCGACATTCAACAAGCAAACCAGCTCTTAGGACGTGCCTACACTCTCATCGGTACTGTTGTCAAAGGTCAACAACTGGGCAGAACGATTGGCTTTCCCACTGCCAACTTAGAAATACCAAAAGACAAGTTTTTGCCTTGCCAAGGTGTTTACGCTGTTCGTGTTTTTACCGTCGGTGAGACACTAGACACTCCTGAAAATAGTTACTTGGGGGTAATGAATATAGGTCATCGCCCAACGGTAAATGGTATGTATCAATCTGTAGAAGTCCATTTGTTCGATTGGTCTGGTGATTTGTATGGCAAAAAGCTAGTGGTGCAGCTAGAAAGATTTTTGCGACCAGAACAAAAATTTTCTTCTCTAGAAGCCCTGAAAACACAAATTCAACAAGATTGCGCTGTCGCCAGAGCTTTTTTTAGTGCCGGGCGTTAGTTTATCTCTGCTGAGGGAATACTAATGAAGGGAATAGGGAATGTCTAAGGGAAAAGCTAGTTCCTATTCCCCATTCCCTATTCCTTTATTAATGAGTGCATCAGAGAAAAAATTGATGCTTTGACACAAAACCTGGCTCTTACCATTGTTGGGAAAAGCGAGACAATACGTTTAGTGCTAGTTGCTTTGTTAGCTGGCGGTCATGCTCTACTAGAAGATGTTCCTGGGGTGCTTTAATTAATCGGAGTAAGAGGAAAGCTGCTTATCGTTGACTGATACAATCTTATCCAAGCGAATTTCAGTCCCATCCTTTAGCTTAAGAAAATCAGCTTTATTTGCAGCGTAAACATCGACAATCAAACCTTGCACTTCCACTAACTCATTCGCTGCATTCGAGTAAACAATTCGGCATTCCTGGCGCAACGTCGCCAATGCTTCTAATTCATCATGAAAGTCACAACTGACCGGGATATACGCATCCATTGCGCTTCAGTTCCTGCATATTCTACAACTGTAGTTTAACTCTTCTTTAATAAAAGCATCTGTGTGCAATCCTCAGAGATAAGCAACTATTATGCCCGCATCCCCACCATCACCAAGTTCACCAATTCTTCCGCAAATCCATCGTCCAACGGCGCATGCTTCAGTAATAAGCGATACCAAACAGGACCATAAATCGCATCAATCACCAATTCCAAATTCAAGTTTGGGCGTAGTTCACCGCGTGCCATTCCCCGCTCTAAAATCGTACGCGTAGCTTCTGTGCGGCTTTCGAGAAACTGTTCGCGAAACGCCTTAGCGATATTCGGGTCTGTTTGCGCTTCAGCAATCAGCCCGGTGACAGCAGCACCTGCTGTCGTTTTTGTCAACACTGTAAAAAGTTGTCGCAGAATTTGGCACAAGTCTTTTTTAACCAAACCTGTATCGGGTGTAGGAACATTAGGCGCGGCTTGGGATGCATATGCTTCCATAATCACTGCGGCTTTGGAAGACCACCAGCGGTAAATAGTTTGTTTTCCCACGCCAGCACGGGCGGCGATCGCCTCAATACAAAGTGCGCCATACCCTTTCTCCTGCAATAACTCCGCCGCCGCCTTAAGAATAGCCTGATGGGAACGTTGATTTCGCCTACGATTTGAAGGTACTTTCGGGGGAGATAGCGTTTGAGTTTCCTTGTTTTCTATTTTTTGTGGCATGGGTGCAGGCTCTAGACTTATTTCATATTTTTATTTTAAGCGATACGAAACGACTTGTCTCATATAAATCAGACGATACGGTTCGTACAAATTCAGAAGATGAAAGTTGTAGCAATGAGATACGAACAAGAATTGAATAGATTTCGCAAGAATATGCAAGATTACACTTGCTGCGATTCCGTAAAATACTAACGCTTCCCAAACACAGAGAATTTTTATGACAAATTCTTCTCAGGCACGAGTATGGTTGATTACTGGTAGCTCAACTGGTTTTGGTCGGACGTTGGCAGAAGCAGTGTTAGATCAGGGTGAGACAGTGGTGCTAACGGCACGGAACCCGCAGCAGGTAGAAGATTTAACAGCAAAGTTTCCGGATCGTACTTTGGCGCTGCGGTTGGATGTGACAAAACCTACAGAGGTACGGGAAGTGGTGAAACAGGCGAGCCTGCTTTGCAGGAGCTTCGCTAACGCCACCTTTGGACGCATTGATGTTTTGGTCAACAATGCCGGATACGGGACGCTAGGGGCAATTGAAGAAGCCAGCGATGAGGAGATTCGCCGACAATTTGATACCAACGTTTTTGGCGCACTTGATTTAACGCGGGCAGTATTACCCCATTTGCGACAGCAGCGTAGTGGGCATATTATCAATTTCTCCTCAGTGGGAGGCTTTGTGTCCTTTCCAGGCTCAGGAATTTATTGCAGTACTAAATTTGCGCTAGAAGGGATTTCCGAAGCATTAGCCCAAGAAGTTGCGCCCTTTGGTATCAAAGTCATAATAGTTGAGCCTGGTGCGTTCCGTACTGATTTTAGCGGACGTTCTCTTGTCGTCTCTGACACCCAAATTGCGGACTATGAACCAGTGATTGGTCAGTACCGCCAGTGGGTGCAGGATATTGATGGTCAGCAACCAGGAGATCCTAAAAAAGCTGCTTCGGCAATCATTCAAGCTGTTAACAGCGAGAACCCTCCATTGAGATTGGCACTTGGGGCAGATGCTGTAAATGCGATCGATGCCAAGCTTAAAACCGTAAAAGCCGAATTAGATGCATGGAGACAAGTTGCTGTTGATACTGCTTTTGAGGGAGTTACGGTGAGTGCAATAGGTGGATAAATACCAGGGTGTGCTTGCCCGCTTACTACTCAGCTTCCATAGACTAGCTTGTTTATGTTTCAGTCAATAACTCAATCTAAACCTGTTGCCTTAATTCTCGGTGCGACTGGCAGAACAGGTTCTCACTTAGTCAACCTGCTAGAAAAAGACAGTGGTCCAGACAATCTTGAGATTCGGGTTGCAGTTCGCAAACCCGAACAGGCTGAAACTTTCACAAAACGGGGTATTGCGACGGTACATCTTGACCTTGATGACCTCTCAACCTATGAAAGCGCATTGCAAGGTGTACAGCGCCTATTTATGATTACTGGATACACCGTGGAAATGCTCAGCCAAGGTAAAAACCTGACTGATGCTGCCAAAAATGCAGGCGTTGACTATATCGTTCATGTTGGCACCTTCCACCAACCAGGTCGCCCGCAAACAAAACTCATTCGCCATTACATCTGGCATCAACTTATCGAAACGTACATAGAAGCCAGCGGTATCGCTTGGACTCACTTGCACCCCAATGCATTCATGCAAAACTTCTTCGGTGCAGTGCAGGATGGCAAACTTCGCATGTTCTTTGGTCATGAACGCGTGGGATTAGTGGATTGTTATGACCTTGCTCGTGTTGCTGCTGCTGCGCTACGCCACCCGCAAAAGCACACAAGAAAACGATATTTTCTGAGTGTGGAAGCGCTGACGATGACGGAAGCTGCACAAATCCTCTCGGAAGAACTGGGCAAACCCATCAGCTACGAACCATTACCCGCCTCGGATTTGCGAAAGTTACCTCTTGGTGAAGCAATGGAACCTGCCTATTTTGAGTGCATTGTCCGTCAGATGGAATTGCTTCAAGCTGGACAACTCCCTGATTTTGCGGATGTTTATGACAATATTCCAGAAATTATTGGAGAACAACCGATAATGTTCCGCGAATTTGTTAGAAATAATCATGTTTTGTTTGAGAAAACATAAGTTGAGAAATTAACAAGAGTACAGTTAGGAATTTCACTTTTTAAGCACAACAAAGAGCTACTGAAACCTCATGTTTGAAATCAATTTATGAACGACGCTAAACTCCAACTATTACTAAATAGAGCAGAATTAGCGATATCGTAACCCGTTATGCAATGGGAATGGATCTACAGGATTGGACATTGTTTCGTTCATGCTTAAGTGATGAAGTAGAAGCTGATTATTCGGAAGCTACGGGTCAACCAGCCGCTACCATGAAAGCAAACGATTTTGTGGCTTTCATACAAGGCATTTTAAGCACAGAAAAATTAAGAACCCAAACGCTAAGTACCAACCACGCAATCACGATTGAGGGCGATCGCGCAACCTGTGTTTCGTACTACGTTGCACAGCACTACTTACCAAAAGATAGCGGGAGTGGAGAAGCGTTTAATGTACATGGCTGGTACACAGATACGTTAATCCAAACTGCACAAGGCTGGAAAATAAATGGGGTCAAAGTAACTGTTCGTTGGACATGGACAAGCTGACCCAGAGTTGACGCAAGCGATGCAGCCCTCGTTTGCGATACTTCAAGAAACTGGCAATAAGAAAGTCAGCAATCCGCTTCTTATCCAGTACTGGAGTACGACACCTTACAAATTAGGCTCTCAAGCTATCAAGTTCTCTGTCAAACCTCAACAACAAGAAGAGGTTTCTGATTCACTACCCGACTCTGAGAATTACCTGCACGAAGCAATAGTCAAACATCTGACCGATGAAGGAAAGGACGCTTTTTTTGACTTTTTGATTCAAGTTTATGTAGATGAAGAAAAGACTCCAGTTGAAAATCCAATGCAGGAGTGGAAAGAGGAGGATTCACCTTTTATCAAGGTGGCTACTATTAGGATTCCTAGCCAAAAGTTTGATTTTGATGAGCGAAAACGGTTGGATGAGGGGTTGTCTTTCAATCCTTGGCATACTTTATCTGATCATGAACCAATTGGTAGTGTGAATTTAGCTCGGAAAAAAATCTATCAAGAACTTGCTAAATATCGACGCGAGGAAATTGAAAAGCGTTTGAGAGAGCCGCAACCTTT
Source organism: Scytonema sp. PCC 10023 (assembly GCF_963920835.1). Classification (NCBI taxonomy): domain Bacteria; kingdom Bacillati; phylum Cyanobacteriota; class Cyanophyceae; order Nostocales; family Scytonemataceae; genus Scytonema; species Scytonema sp. PCC 10023. The sequence continues at coordinate 18,132 of NZ_CAWUDP010000019.1, read as the reverse complement.
CGCTTTTGTACAGGATGAGCCTCGTTAAATGTATCTCTTGCAAAAGTCAATTTTTTTGAATATAAAACCACAGATGGACACAGATGGACACAGATAATTTATCTGCATGCATATGCGGTTCCAAATATCCTTAATATCATGTTCGGCTAGTTACCCATAATAAAACTTGTTTGTAGTAAGGATTTTAGTCTTTGCTTTAGTTGAAGAGGACTAAAGTCCTCACTACGAACTTCCCCAGGGTTATTTAACAGAACATGAGCAAATACCAGATTTTTGCAAGAAATAAATTTAATGAACTACAAAAAACGCACAGAATACAGAGGAAGAGATTTACAATGTCTAGTAACAACAAAAAAGTTTGGTTGATTACAGGTAGTTCGAGTGGGTTTGGACGCGCTTTAGCAGAAGCTGTTCTCAAGCATGGCGATCGCCTGATCGCTACCGCCCGCAAACCGGAACAACTGAACGACTTAGTTAGTCAATACCCAGAAACTGTCAAAGCCGTCCGGTTGGATATTACCAATAAAACGGCAGTCAAAGCAGCCGTGGATGCCGCCCTAGAAGCTTTTGGGCGCATTGATGTCCTTGTCAACAATGCTGGCTACGGTTTGATTGGTGCGTTGGAGGAAGTCAGTGATGAGCAGATCTGGCGTAATTTTGACACTAACCTTTTTGGTGCAAATAAAACTTTAGCCCCCTTTTTAAGGGGGTTGGGGGATCGAAAACGAGGCTAAATTGGGTGTTTGAGCGTGATTGTTGACATGTATGAGCAATGCTCAGTACCCCTACCATTTGGTTTGTACTTTATGCAAATAACAAGCGCTGTAATTACAAATTATTAATTATTTGCACCGACTTGCTGTTGCTGTTGTTGATTTTGCAAAGCACCATACAACCTATTAAGTGCATTCACGTAAGCCTGAGCTGATGCCACAATGATATCTGTATTCGCCGCATGACCGGAAAACACTCTACCTTCATGCTTAAGACGGATAGTCACTTCCCCAATAGCGTCAATTCCTGCTGTGACTGACTGTACAGAAAACTCAATCAATTGGTTCGGTACATTAACGACACGGTTGATGGCTTTGTAAACCGCATCTACTGGTCCTGTACCAATCGCTGCATCAATCAATTCTTCTCCTTCTGGAGTACGGAGTGTAACCGTTGCAGTAGGACGGGCGTTGCTACCGCAGGAAACTTGTACTAATTCCAAACGGAACAAATCAGGAGCTTGTTGGATTTCATCATTAACAATGGCTTCCAAATCCCAATCGGAAATTTCTTTCTTTTTATCCGCTACTTCTTTGAATCTAACAAATGCTTTATTTAATTCAGTTTCTGTTAGTTCATAGCCCAATTCTTTCAAGCGAGTCCGGAAAGCATTTCTTCCTGAATGTTTGCCCAAAACAATTTGATTTTCTGTTAATCCAATGAGTTGGGCATCCATTATTTCATAGGTGAGCTTATTTTTCAGCACACCGTCTTGGTGAATTCCAGATTCGTGAGCAAAGGCATTCGCCCCGACAATTGCTTTATTTGGTTGGACTAGCATTCCTGTCAAGCTAGAAACTTGACGGGATGTTTTGTAAATTTGTTTGGTGTCAATATTTGTTAAAGGTTCTTCCGAATCAATTGAACGTCCTAAGAAGGGGTTGAAATATTGCCGCCGGACGTGCAAAGCCATGACCAATTCTTCTAATGCCGCATTTCCCGCACGTTCACCAATACCATTGATAGTACACTCTAACTGCCTTGCACCATTTTTTACAGCCTCTAAGAAGTTAGCAACTGCCAAGCCTAAATCATTATGTCCATGAACAGAAATAATTGCTTGATCAATGTTAGGAACGTTTTCTTTAATGCCTTTAATCAGCGCTCCGAATTCACTTGGGGTGGTATAACCCACGGTATCAGGAATATTAACTGTTGTTGCTCCGGCGGCGATCGCTCGCTCTAATACTTGATAAAGAAATTCTGGGTCAGAACGTCCAGCATCTTCCGGAGAGAATTCTACATCATTAGTGAAGGTTTTGGCGTAAGCCACCATTTCTTCAGCGATTGCCACAACTTCTGATTTTGTCTTTTTCAGCTTGTACTTGAGGTGAATATCGCTTGTCGCAATAAAGGTGTGAATTCTCCCTTTTGCGGCTGGCTTAATTGCTTGGGCTGCTGTTTTTATATCTTCTTGTCGCGCTCTTGCTAAAGAGCAAATCACTGGACCATCTTCTGTCCCCACAATTTGGGCAATCTTGCTCACAGCCTCAAAATCTCCAGGGCTGGCAAAGGCAAAGCCTGCCTCAATAATATCTACACCCAAACGCGCCAACTGCTTAGCGATAGTGAGTTTTTCATCTATATTCAGTGTTGCTCCCGGACACTGCTCGCCATCTCGAAGTGTCGTGTCAAAGATGATTATTCGCTCTGGTTTGGTATTCATTTGCACTTTGTTGTTGAGTTTTTACTTGTGATTTTAAATACCTTCTACGTTATTTTTTTTGCTACTAACTTTGTAAATAATTGCTAAGATTACTTAAGAATCTACTTTTTCGATTCGATCCCGAATATCATTCAAATCTATATATCTATCAGTAGCATTACGTAGTTCTCTAGCTATCATTCCTTCTGTTGATACTACTGTAATATGAGTATTTTTCCCTCGTAACAGTTCTATTGCTCTTTCAAAATCTCCATCTCCACTAAATAAAACAACTCGGTCGTACTGATCTACTGTATTAAACATATCTACAACAATTTCTATATCTAAATTAGCTTTTTGCGAGTACCGACCAGATGAATCATCATAATATTCTTTTAAAATTTTAGTTCTGACTGTATAACCTAGACTAATTAGAGCGTCTCTAAATCCTCGCTGATCCTGTAGGTCTTTTAAGCCAGTGTACCAGAAAGCATTAGTTAAGGTTGTGTCTGATTGTTCGTGTCTAAAATATTCTAAGACTCTTCGCGGGTCAAAAAACCAGCCATTTTTTTGTTGAGCATAGAACATATTGTTTCCGTCTACAAAAATAGACAGACGATTCATCGGAGAACCCATAGTAAAGTTACACCTAATAATATAAAAAGAATTTAGATTGAACAATAGATTATAGCAATTATAAAATAATAAGTTTGCTAATCTCTATAAATTATCTTGTCATATATAGCTTTTATCTAACAAGAGCGCATATCAGAAAATTAACTCAAATATGATAAGTAGTAGCTCTCCTCCTCTCTAATAGTGCTAACTTTTTTCTCTCTTAGCGGGCTCTGCCGCCCCTGTGATCAAAATCTACCAATAAAATTGACTCATTAACAGCATTCTTAGCTCCGTATCAGTCAACTTTACTCCTAAAGAGGTATGGAATAGGTCAGCGATAGCGTACAAGCGATGGTGCAGCTCACCGGGTTTAAGCGTACGCACACACCCGCATTGGCGATGCTCCAAAGGGCGATAGCGAGAAGGGCAGTACCCTTAAAGGCGATCGCACATTTATAAATTTTCTTAACATTTTTAACAACAGTAGGATGCAACAGAGCATTCGTAACAGCTGCACAAAGCGTCTGTTGTAGAGTTCCACAAGAATTCTTCAAAGCGGTCGATTTGGTGAGCCTACCCTACTTTACCTTACTGTGCGAGAAGCCCTTCTCCTATCGGTGAACGCAATCGCACTTGAGTTGACCGAAAGCCCTTCTGGTGTAGCCCAGACGCTACGCGCCGAGAGTGCCTGCGCTTTGCGCTTACGCGTATCTCCTCCGCAGAGGCTGCGCCAACGCTCTTCGGGTATGCGAGCGTGGGTACGGCCACGGCTATCGCCGTTCGGTGAACGCCAGTTCCCAGGGGGCGGGAAACCCTCATTCGCCCTGCGAGCAGGCGACGCCAACAGGACTGGACTCACCAGTCGCCTAGGTGGGGAAAGCCGTCATTCGCGCTGGACTCACCGTCATTTGCACCCCAGTTTCTCGTGCAGGGTTTCCCTCCTTTGAGAACTGCTCGTCTCACCACCCTGCTCACGACACTACGTTGCTTTCAAGAACTCTATCAGGGCTTGTTTGTTAGGCGTCACCTGCGAAGCGGAGGCAAAGACCCGTAGCGTGGCACTTTGCTTTTTAAATAAAGTGTACCCCTTAGGTAAAATCAAAATGCACCTATGGTGGTAAAATCAACTAGCCGTAACTTGTTTGTCCGTGAAATAATAACTATTATGAGTTAAGTAAGGCAAGAGGTTAGGTAGTGTCTGTTGTTGCGTACCTTATTATGTCATACCCTAGTCTCCCTTTTGGGAAGCAGACCTTTGGGTATTTACAGGGTTTTATGACAATACGAGGTTCTACGACAAAACGCTCTGCAGATGATACTTGCAAGGTTTTTTCCTCTGTAGCAAATTGTTCATCCCATCTGCGGGAAAGAATGAAGAATTATCGGCTGTTGTCAAGTCCTACTTAAGAAGAGCCGCCTTAGGTGCATTTACGGCGACATCTACCCTGTAAGGTAAGTGCTTTACTCATCTGGGGAGCGTGAAAGTCTAAACTTCTGAGCAATCAGTCCCGAGTCACTTTTTCCAAATTTTCTGCATACTACTAAGCACTAGACATTTAGCACTCGGTACTCAAAACTGTTTCCGGACATTTGCGGAGTCAGACAAAATAGTTTACAAATGTATAAGTTTTTCATTTGAATCTAATTTCAATTGTGTGGCACTTCAAGAGTGTGTAAATAGATAAAGGCGTTGAAGGTAAATTAATCACTAATACGATATGGCAGAAGAACCTACATCTACATTCACCAAAAAAAACGTCTCTGCTGCCAATCGAGCGTTAAAGATCCCTACAAAAGCGACTTCGACGGTATCGGCACGTCGGTCAAAGCGATTGGCTCACTTAGGTCATCTACTGGCTGGTGTTGCAGCAGTGGGTGCAGCAGTGCTGGCAACTTCTGGTGTGAATTTGGCTAAATTCATGGAAGCTCAAGCTCAAAGCACATTTTATCTATTACAGGGAGGCGTCGCTGCTCCAAAAGATATCGTGATTCTGGCAATAGATGAACAGTCGATATCAGTGGGTGAGCAGTACTATAAAACAGACCCAAAAGAGTATCCTTTCTTTGAACCGCTGCAAGCTTTTCCCTTTAAACGTGCTGCATACGCCCAAGTTATTGAGAAGTTGATCAACGCAGGGGCACGTTCTGTAGCCTTGGATATAGTTTTTGATACACCAAGTAGTTACGGATATGAGGACGATGAAAAGTTGCGCTCCTCATTACAACGCTATGGAAGCCAAGTGGCTCTGGCTGCACTCTACGAAAACTCTGAAACACCCCAAGGCGTCGTCATGCAATTGACACAGCCCCAGCAGATGTTTCGCACTGGGTCTGTCGCCATTGGTACTGTAAATTTCCCTCTAGAGATAGATGGCAAAATTCACAGACTATCTGGTGAGTTTTCCAAGCTTGTAGGTGAAGATGCTTTAACGGTGAAAATGCTTTCTTTTGATGAAGCAGTTTTGAGAGCAGCCCAAGTGAATTATCCACCACCAAAGGGCGATCGCATACATTTTTACGGACCAGCAGGGACTTTTGAGCAAATTCCCTTTTGGTACGTTCTCGATCCGGAAAACTGGAACACTTATTTGCAGCAGGGAAAGTTTTTTAAAGACAAAATTGTGTTGATTGGTGCAACAGCTAAGACAGGTCAGGGGGATGATTATCATCCAGTTGCAGCGATTAGCAGTTGGTGGCATCCAGAGCGAATGTCAGGGGTGGAAGTTCACGCCCATGCGATCGCAACTTTAATGCAAAATAAAGCGATCGCGCAAGCAATTCCCCATCCACAAGGAAACGGTTTATTTGTGCTTTGTTTAGTCAGTGGATGTGCGGTCATAGTTGCCTCAAGAAAAAGAGGTATGACTAGATTTCTCTTTAGTATCGCCCTCGCGATGACCTGGGGAGGAATCAGCTATTTCACCTTTGTCTACGGACAATTAATCTTGCCCACCGCTGTACCTGTGATGGCGATCGCCACTATCGGGTTGTGTTACCTAGGAACAGAAATGGCTAGAGAAATCATCAGAAAAAGCCAATGGATCGATATTTTTCGGAAATATTCCTCTGATCGTGTTGTCCAAGAGATTCTCAGCCAGCAGGACGATCTCAAAGACTTGCTACAGCAAAGGGAGATGGCAATATCAGGAAAAATCCTGGACGCACGCTACAGAATTGTTAAAGTTCTCGGTTCAGGTGGATTCAGTGAAACTTACATTGCTGAAGACACCAAACTTCCGGGCAACCCTTTGTGTGTTGTCAAGCAGCTAAAACCAGCTAATAGTAAACCAGAGCAGTTAGCAGTAGCCAGACGTTTATTTACTTCAGAGGCTCAAACACTGCAAAAACTAGGAACTCACACACAAATACCACAGCTTTTAGCTTATTTTGAAGAAGAAGAAGAATTTTATTTAATTCAAGAATATATAGTTGGTCATGCTCTCAGCCAGGAAATGCCATCAGGTAAACGACTCGATGAAACAGCAGTCATCGAGATTTTAAGGGACTTATTGCAAACATTGGCATTTGTCCACAACAATAGGGTTATTCACCGGGACATCAAACCCAGCAACATCATAAGACGAGAGTCAGACGGCAAGCTGGTACTCATTGACTTTGGTGCCGTTAAAGAAGTCACTACACAAGTAATGGATAATTTAGAGCAAACTGCCAATACTATTGGGATTGGTACTAGGGGTTATGCACCTAGCGAGCAGTGCTACGGACGTCCACAATATAGTAGTGATATCTATGCAGTCGGCATGATTGGCATAAAAGCGTTAACTGGTATGGCTCCCCACGAGATAGAAAGAGATGCTAATGGAGAACTGAAATGGGTTGACAAAGCATACGTGAGCCACTCCTTATCCAACATTCTCAGTAAAATGGTGCGCGAAGACTTTCAACAACGTTATCAATCTGCATCTGCAGCTCTTAAGGCGTTGCAAGAGTTAGTTGGTGACAACACACAAAGTTTGCCCAAGGACGACTCATCACTCAATACTGTTTCTTTAGAAGAGCCAGATATTGCCACCACACCTTGGACAGGAATATCTGAGAACACTGCACAAACTTCCTCCACATCCATACTGCCAACTTATTATAAAAATTCAATAAAAGACCGTAAGGATTTTCCTCCCTCTACAAAGTAGGGCAAAAATAGAGCGTTGCAAAATTGAAGAAGAACGCAGAACACAGAATAGACATCTCCAGAAATTAATTGTGCGTTGTCTACAGCCCTTGTAGAGACGTGCCATGGCACGTCTCTACATTATTTTTTGGAGAGGTCTATTTGTCTGGGTCCAATGCTTTGTACATCTACGGTTCCAAATAGCCCATTACCAGATTTTTGCAAGAAATCTAATGACCAAATCAGCGAACAGAGGATAACTGACAACTGATGACTATTAACGGAACTTAATATTACGAAGTTGATTTCATGTGCTAGGTGGTATGACTGGAGCTGGTTGTAAAGGTTGACTATTTGTAGTTGGCGCTGATGACGGGTTTGCCGGAGTAGGTGGTGTCACTGGCGGTGTTGTCACTGGCGGTGGTGATGGGTTAGCAGGAGTAGGTGGTGCGACTGTTGATGTCGGCGGTGTTGTCACTGGCGGTGGTGACGGGTTAGCAGGAGTAGGTGGTGTCACTGTTGATGTCGGCGGTGTTGTCACTGGCGGTGGTGACGGGTTAGCAGGAGTAGGTGGTGTCACTGTTGATATTGGCGGTGTTGTCACTGGCGGTGTTGTCACTGGTGGTGTTGTCACTGGTGGTGTTGTCACTGGTGGTGTTGTCACTGGTGGTGGTGTCACTGGTGGTGGTGTCACTGGTGGTGGTGTCACTGGTGGTGGTGTGACGACTGCTGGCGGTGTGACGACTGCTGGTGGTGTGACGACTGCTGGTGGTGTGACGACTGGTGGCTGCGGTGTGACGACTGGTGGCTGCGGTGTGACGACTGGTGGCTGCGGTGTAACGACTGGTGGCGGCGGTGTAACGACTGGTGGCGGCGGTGTGACGACGACTGGTGGTGGCGGTGGGGGATTTTTTCTATCTCTATTGTCAGATTGTGCAGCAGTATTTGATACGATTTGTCCTGTATCAAGCAAGGTGCCAACTGGTGAATTGTCTCTAATAATGTTACTAGGTGAATTTGGGGAAGTCGTCGTCGTTGGCTTTCCAAAAGATGGGTTTTTAACAATATCTTGACCAGTTAGTGGCGGTTGTGCGGCAACAGCTGCAGCAGTTTCAGCTTGAACGCTGGCGATCGCTGGATCTGAATTCGGTACACCCTGTTTTAAAGTTAGATCTAGCCCCTTAACTAGGCCACCCGTTTCATAAAAAGTTCTCAGATCAAAATCGTATAAGCCCTTAAATTTATCTTTAACTATAATTATCACTTGCCCTGCTTGTAGCTCCTGATTTTGAGAAGCATCCTTGTTAGAAACTTGAATGCCGCTGTTTGTCAGTGCGCCGACAAGCGTAGTGTCAGTTTTCTCGTCGTAGCGTACAAATAATGCTGAACCGCGAATTGCTGCTGCTGCATTTGGCGTATTTATACGTGTTTGCCCCCTTCCTGGTGGGATGAGCAGCAGTACTGTCCCAGTCGTCAGTTTGAAATTTCTTGTTTTTGGTAAGAATCGAAAGACTGCCTGTTCTCCTATCCGAGCCAAAGAACCGTCGTTAAAACGCAAGTCTGCTAAGGCAGATCGCCCAGTGGATAACCCATCCCCAGGACTCATGGCATCCGATTTGCGTGCCTGACGATTTGGTTGGTTTTGCGGCATCAGTTGTACCAAATTGCGGAGATTCTGAATGACAGCAAGAGTCAGAGGAGTTCTAGCATCCGCCCGGTTTGGCACCGACAGCAGAACTGCTCCCCATAAACTAATTACTATGAGTAGAAAAAACTTGCGAAACATAGTTTGGAGCCTCGGATAATTTCATTGATACCAAACCAATTGAGAACAGGTTCTGATGTTTACGGTTTAAGCCTGTTATCTGTTATAACAAGTTTATTGACGTACGTAATATTGCTTAAGCTGTACTAATAATTCTGTCAATAAAAACCGTGAATCTACTGTAGATGCATGATTTAAGTTTCTTTTAAGAAAAATCAGTTTTTTGGATACCATAGTATATACTTCGTAATTTTTTTACTCTTTAAAAAAATTAGGTATATTTACCACATCTTGTGGCTAAAGTTTCTTAGAAATTTAATATTTTTTCTTGGAACTTTTAGCACAGTCCGTGAATCTACGTTTGCCAAAAAAGATTAAATATGCAACCCAAGGGCTGGATAAATTTGTTCTTTTGGATTGTATTAGCTTCTAGTAGTGCAAACTTGTTTTGCATCAAGAAGGTAGATGCGGCGCAGGCTGCGAATACAGACCTATCAATTACTGAAGATGACCTAGTATCAACCATACCATCTTTAGGGGTTGCGTGGGTACTGGCTCAGTTGTGCCAAGAGCGTGAGCAAAAAACATCTCGCCAAGAAGTACACAAAACAATTTTTGGTAAAGGAGCAGGGGGATCACAGCGAAAAGAAGGCTTCTCTTCTAACTATTGTGGCTCCTCAGCCTACTTTGCAAGTGCTTATACTAAGAGCCCAAGTTTATATTCGCAGACTCCGCCAGAGCCACCATCTCCACCACCCGAACAAAATCCAGTCCCGCCACCACCTCCACCACCAGAACAAAATATCACTCCACCACCACCTCCACAACCCGCGCCAGCGCCGCCAACCGCACCACCTCCACAACCCGCGCCAGCGCCGCCAACCGCACCACCACCCCAACCTTCTGTACCGAATAACCCACCACAATTAGAAGGTCAGCCAGCCGATTTTCCCAATCCTCTCTCTCCACCCTTAGAGGAACGCTTGCAAGTACCTGAAATAGATAACGCACAAAGATTGGAAAGACTATTGCAACGGTTGCAAGAGAACAAGCAACCGCCGCAAGACGAAGCTAGCAATGATGAACTAGGAACAGTGCTGCTGCGAGAGGAACGACCACTAGAACAGCAACAACCCCCACCGCGTCCTCAGGCTCAGCCTCAGCCTCAGCCTCAGCCTAAACCTATAGGCTACCTACAGGCTCATGTTGGCTATTTCCATACAAACAACATTTTTTCCTCAAAAGTAGATCCAATAGAAGATGGCTTAATTTACTCAGGACTCACACTAGCCTCTGCGCCTTTAGCCTTAGGAAGCAAAACTTATTTGAATGCATCAATTAATGGCAACCTAATTCGTTACATAAATCAATCAAAATACAATTACAACCAACTGAGATTCAACGTTGGTGTTTACCAGCAGCTATCACCGCGAATGTACGGAGAAATTGGATGGAGCAATCAACAGTTGTTCTATGCCAGAAATGGCAGTAACTTTGACGCAGGCGATCGCTTTTTGAACGAAAATGCCTTCCGTCTGTCTTTGGGACGACGAGATCCCCTCACACCTAAATTGATGTTAGATAGCTTCTACGAATTGCGTCTGAGTTTGACTGACCCTCCCAGTAAAGAAGAGAACCGCGATCGAGTCATTCATTCTGCGTGGATTTCTTTAAACTACTACTTAAAACAATCGCTCCAAGTTGGGCTTGACTACCAGTTTGGTTTCTCAGACTTTACCCGACGCCAAAGAGAAGACCTGTACCATCGGTTCTATGGTCACTTAACTTACGGAATATCCAACTACACAAATCTGAGCTTGCAGGGAGGTGTTACCATAGGTAATTCAACCGACAGAAATATTGATTTTGATGGCTGGTTCTTCAGTGTTAATTACAATTTGGAATTAGGTCGATTTTGAAATCAGTCATGAACGATTGCAAATTTACTCAGTTGCTAGTTCCTCGTCCTCAGTCCCTAAATAAGTAATCCAGTCACTCCAGCTACCAGCATACAGTTTACCCGTGTGAATGCCAGCCATCTCTAAAGAAAGTAAATTCACACAAGCAGTGACGCCAGAACCGCAATAGACAAAAATTTCCTTTGGATTTTCCAATTCCAACCATCGCTCTTGTTGCTGTTGTTGTGGAAGTATATAGCCGGAGGAGTCTGTCACTTGCTGCCAAGGATAGTTTATAGCTCCAGGAATATGACCAGCGATTTTATCAATTGGTTCTGTTATCCCTAAATAACGCTCTCTTTCTCGTGAATCAACCAACGCTACCTGTTGTGAATCTTTACGACTTTTCACTATCGAAATATCCACTACCATTTGTGGTTGTAGATTAGGGACAAAAGTCGCCTCTTGAGTTTCAGGAATAACATTTGTCACGGGATATTCAGCTTTTTTCCAAGCAGAAAACCCTCCATCTAGCACCGCTACTTGCTCATGTCCAAGGTAACGCAATAGCCACCACAAACGAGATGCAAAGGCAAGGCGGGAGTCATCGTAAGCTACAACGAGAGTTTTTTGGGAATTCACCCCTATTGCTGATAACTTATCAGCTAATTCAATAGGGTTGGGTAAAGGATGCCTTCCTCCATGTTCTCCTACGGGACTGGAAAGATCCTGGTTCAAGTCTAGGTAATATGCTCCCTTGATGTGACTTTCTTGGTATTGCTGTCGTCCTAGTTGTGGTTCGGCGAGAGAAAAGCGACAATCCACTATAACAACTAGCGGTTCGTCAAGATGTTTTAATAGCCACTCACAAGAAACAACGAAAGGGCTCTCGGTCATAAACTAAAGCTGGTAATTTGTAATTATTAGTTGTAGAGACGCGCTGTTTGAAGCGTCTGTACATTTGTTAGTTGTTCCATTCCTACTAATCACTGACTAGTAGTTTATGTGATTAATTTTGATATGTCGTAGGGGTCAGATCCCCGACTTCTTTAAGAAGTCGGGGATCTTGTAACCCATTAGAATTAATGCGATAGACCACTAGTCTTTATTACTATGTCAGACTTAGACAATTTTACACCTAAGCCAACAGCAGATGGCTCGTTCACTTTTTTTTCTCATGAGTTTGGGGAGTCGTTCCACAGCCATTATGGAGCGCGTCAAGAGAGTTTTCTCAAGTTTGTTGGTCCTACTCAATTGCAAGAAAGAGCAAACAAACCAACATTGCGGCTGTTGGATGTTTGTTATGGGTTGGGATACAATACAGCCGCTGCTTTACAAGCCATTTGGGCAGTCAATCCCAATTGTTATATAGAAGTCATTGGTTTAGAAATGAATGCTGCTGTACCACAAGCTGCGATCGCCCATGACTTATTCGACAACTGGGGATACGAATATACCCAAATTTTGACTCAGTTAGCCTTTAAGCATCAAGTGCTGCAACACCGTCTCAAAGCAACCTTATTGATTGGCGATGCTAGAAACTCGATTAAGTTTGTGAACAACTCAGGTTTTCAGGCTGATGCAATTTTTCTCGATCCGTTTTCACCGCCTCATTGTCCTCAGTTATGGACTGTTGAATTTATCAAACAACTTTCTATGAGTTTAGATGTATCTGGCTTACTTGCAACTTATTCCTGCGCTGCTGCTGTACGTACGGCTCTTTTAGCCGCTGGGCTAGAAATAGGGTCTACACCACCAGTGGGAAGAAAGACACCCGGTACTGTAGCCGGACATCAAGGAGTTGGGGGAGTAGGAGAAGCGCAGTTCGTAAACGAGCAACAAATTTCTCCCCCATCTCCCTCATCTCCCTCATCTCCCTCATCTGTGCTTCCGCCGCTTTCCCAGGCTGAACACGAACATTTACTCACGCGTGCTGCCATTGCTTATCGCGATCCACAATTGTGCGATACTGCTGATGTGATTTTGAGACGACGACAACAAGAGCAACAAGCCTCTTTCCTAGAGCCTACGTCTCGTTGGCGCAAAAGATGGTCATCGAAAAGTCAACTAGAAATTGTGTAATTTTTATTACCATGTATTCCAAAAATCTTATAATCTTGGGCAATGATCTCTTGTGATTCACATCACCTTATAATAAGTAAGTGGTCACTGCTACTTAGTGATAAGCGTAGTTTGATGGTTCGCATAAATAGATCGGCAATGATGCATAACTAAATATCTCAGAATTACAACTTAAACAAAATACACCTTAGTTTGATATAAAATTCGGCAGTTAAACATTTTTTTTGAATGTGATATGAATCAATCTCCGTAAAAAACCTGATTTAAGATTTGCAATCATTGCTCATGCCGGAAAAACAGGAAGGAAAATAGGACAGCAATATTTCCAATGCTCTAAGAGTATAAAAAAATATACTTTTTAGGCAAAAAAATAGATATGTTTTGTGTAAAAGCCTTTAAAAGAAAGGTATGCATAAAGTCAATAATTAGGGGTGTAAGGGGATAAGATCTCACGGCGAAGCCTTACACCCCTAACCCAAGTGTCTTGGTCAAGTACTAACAAGACGCTTGATAAATGCTACTGTTAACAATTTCTATGGAGTACGCTTGTGGTTGAATCGAAAACCAAATATATCGGCTCTAAAGATAATATTCTTGGTTTCAAGAACGTCTTAGTCAGCAAAGATGCAGAAAGTTATTCTTTGGATTTCTCCAAGAAAGACATCATGCAACAAAAGACGGAAGCCGCGCCTTGTTTGATGAATAATCTTGTTAATTCTATGCATGATTTATTCGTTTCTAAAAGGGTACAAGCCCAAGGTCTGATAGTGAATGAGTTTGATTGTGATGCGCCTAGAGTTTTAGTGGTGGATGACCATGGAGCCTGTCGGATGGCTACTGTCGCCGTTTTAGCTATGGAAGGTTACGAAGTCATAGAAGCAGACAGTGGTATTACTGCTATGGAACTGGTAGCACAGAAAGCACCAGACCTGATTGTACTGGATGTAATGATGCCAGAAATGGATGGATTTCAGGTGTGCCAGTTGCTTAAGCAGAATGAACATACCAGACTCATCCCAATAATTTTTATTAGTAGTTTAAATGACAAGCGATCGCGCATTCGAGGAATTGAAGTTGGGGCAGATGATTTCCTCAGTAAACCATTTGACCGTTTGGAGTTGACGGCGCGGGTAAAATCTTTGGTGAGACAAAAGCGTCTGAATGAAGAGTTAGACCACGCTGAACAAGTGCTGTTTTCCATAGCAAGGGCAATTGAAAGCCGTGATCCCAAAACCGGGGATCACTGTGAACGGCTGGTGAAGTTTGGCAAAGCTTTTGGTGAATATCTCAATCTCACACGCAACCAAATTCGGGATTTGATGTGGGGGGGTTATCTGCATGACATCGGCAAAGTGGGTATTCCAGACGCAGTGCTGCTGAAAACAGGGCAATTCACGGCACAAGAGTGGCATATTATGAAGCAACACGTTTTGATTGGAGAAAAAATCTGCCAGCCACTACGCAACATACAAGGTGTGATTCCTATTATCCGCCACCATCATGAACGTTGGGACGGTTCTGGGTACCCTGATGGGCTTGTACGAGAAGACATTCCTTATCTAGCGCAAGTATTTCAAATAATGGATATTTTTGATGCTCTGATCAGCGAACGACCCTACAAAAGAGCTTTTACACTAGAAGAAGCCTTGGCTGTGATGGCGGAAGAAACAGCCTTAGGATGGCGTAATCCTAGACTCATGCAGCAGTTTACAGAGTTTATTTCTTCTTTTCAAGATTGGCAATTATGGGTGAGTTAGGTTTTGAGTTTCTGAGCGCGTTAGTATAAATTGAGCCTAGACTCAAATGAGCAGGCGCATTCAAAGCAATTCACTCATAGCTAAATTATGGTTGTTGTAGCAATTCTGGCGGCGGGACGTGGAACACGTATGAAATCAAACCTGCCCAAGGTTTTACATTCTTTGGGTGGGCGATCGCTCATTGGACGAGTTATCGACAGTGTCAAACCGCTTTCGCCGACTCGACAGATGGTGATTGTTGGGTATCAAGCTGTTGAAGTGCAAGCAGCCATGCAGTCTATTCCCGATTTAGAGTTTGTCGAACAGACTGTACAACTGGGGACAGGTCATGCTATCCAGCAATTACTCCCCCACCTTGAGGGCTACACAGGCGATTTGCTCGTATTATACGGCGATGTCCCTTTGCTTCGCACAGAAACTCTGAAAAATCTGTTGCAAACTCATACTCAGCACCAAAACGCCGCCACTATCCTCACAGCACACTTAGATAATCCCAAAGGCTACGGACGCGTTTTTTGTAATAGTGACAATATTGTGCAACAAATCGTTGAAGACCGAGATTGCACACCGACTCAAAAACAAAATAACCGCATTAATGCTGGAATTTACTGCTTCCGTTGGCAGGATTTGGCAAAAGTTCTGCCTCATTTACAAGCAAATAATTCTCAGAAAGAATACTACCTCACAGATGCCGTCAGTCAAATAGAACCAGTGATGGCGGTGGATCTGGAGGATCACCAAGAAATTCTGGGCATTAATGACCGTTTGCAACTGGCAACAGCATACGAGATTTTGCAAACGCGAGTCAAAGAAAAATGGATGGCAGCAGGTGTCACCCTCATTGACCCGGCAAGTATTACAATTGATGATACTGTAGAAATCGAGCCAGATGTGATTATCGAACCCCAAACTCACTTGCGGGGTAATACAGTGATTAAGACAGGAAGTCGCATCGGACCAGGAAGTTTAATTGAAAATAGCCAGATAGGTGAAAATGTCACGGTGCTGTATTCAGTAGTGAAAAATAGCATTGTGCAGACAGGAACCCAAGTTGGTCCCTATACTCATTTGCGTGGTGATGTGGAAGTGGGTGCTCGCTGTCGTGTGGGAAATTTTGTGGAATTGAAAAATACCAAGTTGGGCGATCGCACTAATGTTGCTCATTTGTCATATTTGGGTGATACAACTGCGGGAAGTCGCGTCAATATTGGTGCAGGTACAATTACCGCCAATTATGACGGTGTCAAAAAACATCCTACCAAGATAGGCGATCGCACCAAAACTGGTTCCAATAGCGTTTTAGTTGCTCCCCTGACGCTGGGAGACGATGTGTACGTGGCGGCTGGTTCCACGATTACAGAAGATGTCCCTGATGATTCTCTGGTGATTGCCCGTGCTCGTCAAGTTGTGAAACCAGGGTGGCGCAAAAAGAGTCCTGAGTCCACAAAAGACGACTGAGCTCTGAGTCCGGAGTTGAAAGAGAGTTGTGAGTGCCAAGTCACTTGCAACCCTTTATATTATCAACACTCTGGATTGAATACACAGCCAATTTCTGTTCCAACGGGAACTTCTAAGGTATCGCCAATCTTCTCGCCGTTGTGGTATGCGGCGAGAAGAGCTTGGCTAGTTTTCCCCCAAGCGATCGCTCCACTAGCATCTAAGGCGATCGCTCCAAAATCCCGCTTGTGTTCGTGTGCTTCCGCAAATGTACGCTGCATTGCTTCTTTGAGAGACATACCATCAGTGACGCGTACCACAATTCGTGGTGCTAAACACTCATCAATAATGTCTTCTCCAATACCAGTACAACTAACGGCTGCATATTGTGTCGCGTAGTTTCCTGCTGGCATGGCAGAATCACTGACGCGTCCAATCCGCTCAAATCCCTTACCCCCTGTAGAAGTACCTACAGATAACCTTCCTTGAGTATCTAATGCGACGACACCTATCGTACCGCGTCGGGCATTGCTGGTTTCCACCAGTTCTGCCTCTGCTACCACTCCAGCCATTGTTCTTTTAAAATTGTCTTGACGCTCTTGTATCCACTCTTGCAACCGCAACTCGGTTAAGCCATTGTAGCTAGGGATTTGTAACTCCCGCGCTAGTTCGGCTGCGCCATAATCTGAGAGTACGCGGTCAGGAGAGGATTGGAGAGCGATCGCCAAGTCAATGGGATTTTTCACTCGTGAAACATTTATTACCCCACTAAAGCTTTGGGATGCACCATCCATCAGGGAAGCACTCATACGGATTTGACCATCCGATTGCAGCACCGAACCAGTACCAGCATTAAAGCGGGGGTTGTCTTCCAACATTTGACAACCCCGCACAACCGCCTCTTTTGCACTGATTCCGGATTCTAGGAGAGAATAGATTTCCTCTATAATTTGGTAGAGAGAACGGCGTACCGTCTCAACTCCTCCTTTTCCCTTCAGAGAACTACCAGCCCCCCCATGAATAATTAATTTAGGTTGTACCTTGATCTCCATCTCTTTGTTTATTTCCCCGTACCTTTACGGGCATTAATTTGTTTCATCTTTAGCCGACGAACGGCGACGACGGCAACGTTCTGAGCAGTATTTTACGTCATCCCAGCACTCTGCCCATTTTTTGCGCCAAGTAAAAGGGCGCTGACATACCGGACAAATTTTTGTAGGCAAGTCAGATTTAGAACGAGCACGTCCCATATTATTAAGCAACAGAACTGAGCTGGATTTCTGAGATTTGGAAGATAATTATAACTAGTTTGCTACACCCTAAGGGTAATTTTTGTAACTTATTGTGGGGTGAAACCCCTCATCTTTGTGAAACGATCTGTTTGAGCAGGCTTTTGAGGTAATAGGGAACAGCGTTTTGCGATTCCTACTGATAAGCAGCTTCCAGATTTTCAGTCATTAGGTGAAAAAAGCATGGAACCTGTGGTAACGAAACGGTTAATTATACGCCGTATGACTGAGACAGATTTGCTTGATTTTCTGACATATCAAACTCACCCTGAGGTTTTGCGGTATATGCCTGTAGAACCACTTACCGAGGAGCGAGCTATAGGCTTTCTCGCCCGACAAGCAGTAGTGGAAATTGGCGATGAAGGCGGTTATATCGTGTTTGCCATTCACCATATAGGCGATGCCAAGATGATTGGCGAGGTTGGCATTAACCTATTGCCTTTGGCGCACAGTAAGGGCGAAATCGGGTGGTCACTTCACCCAAGCTATCAGGGGCATGGTTACGCAACAGAGGCGGCACAAGTATTACTCACTTATGGCTTTGCACACCGCAAGTTGCACCGAATCACCTCTATCTGCGACATACGTAATACAGCATCGTTTCGCCTGATGGAGCGTCTTGGCATGAGGCGTGAGGGGCATTTACGGCAAAGCCAATTCATAAAAGGCTCATGGCAGGACGAGTATTGAAATAAGTTGCATAAAGTATTAGCAAACATTAGCAAGCAATAGCAGATG